>CAZWOG010000055.1:0-5692 GCA_964635685.1 uncultured Dehalococcoidales bacterium
GATCATAGCGGTTCTTTCTCAGCTCCGCCTCGACCGCTTCCTTTTTGCCTACAAGTACGACCTCGATTGCGTGTGCCTTGGCGGCGGCTACCGCCCCCTCAACTTCAGCTGCCGGGGAGTGTTCCCCGCCCATGGCATCCAAAGCAATTCTCATATTGATCTACCTTCTTCTTCCCATAAGCTGCATTGCCCACCCCATCTAGCGAGGACCTTGTCATCATGAAATACCTGTGATATCTCACATAGTGAATCGCACGCTTTGCATTCGAATGATGAAGCGCTGAGATCGGCATCCGCGATTTCAAATCCCTTGAATGAAGTGGCCGTATCTTTCGATTTCAATTGTTCTTGTACCATGAGTGCTGCACCGATGGCACCTGTGACACCCGGATAAGGCGTCACTATAACTGGCAGCCCGAGCGCTTCCTCAAGAGCCAGCACCATGCCTTGGTTGAATGCGACACCTCCCTGGAATACTATCGGAGGAATGATTTCCTTTCCTGTAGCTATGTTATTTAAATAATTGCGTGCCAAGGCCTGGCAAAGCCCTCTTATAATATCAGCACGTTTGTGCCCCATTTGCTGTTTGTGTATCATATCTGTCTCGGCGAAGACGGCGCAACGCCCGGCGATCTGGACCGGTTTTGTGCTCTTGATGGCCTCTCTCCCGAAATCGTCGATGGGGATGTTCATGCGCTGCGCCTGCTGGTCAAGGAAGCTGCCAGTGCCGGCTGCACATACCGTATTCATCCCCATATCGGCGACAGCGCTATCTCTGATAATAATGATCTTGGAGTCCTGGCCGCCGATTTCGATTACTGTTGCGACATCCGGTACCGAGTGCACTGCGGCAGCGGCCTGGCATGAAATTTCATTTTTCACCAGGTCGGCGTTCACTAATACCCCGGCTAGATAGCGTGCGCTGCCGGTTGTAGCTACGCCTGCAATACGTGCCTCGGCAGGCAATCCGCTCGATAGCTCTTTGAGCCCGCGTTGTAATGATATTATAGGCTGCCCGTCATTGCGCAGGTAGAGGGAAGTGACCAACTCGTCTTTAGCATTAAGCACGGCAAATTTGGTGGTCACCGAGCCTACATCTATGCCTAGATAGACATTATTTATCGGCAAGGAACTCCTCTTTGATTTTCGCTATTGTCTCTGGGTTCACTAACAAGTCTACAGCTGTCATCGCCAGTGCTTTAGCCCCATCGAGCAGCCCGCGGTTGCCTTCCTCCGATACCGCCGCCTCAGCGAATTCGGCGGAATGGAGCGATATATTGCGGGGGGCGATGGCTACTTCCGGGTGGATGGTGGGTACTACCCTGCTCACATTTCCGACATCGCTGGAACCGAACGCCCTGTCGGGTATTGGCTGCGGCTCCCGGCCCAGGGCGCACATATTCGCTGCCAGCACATCCGCCAGCGTCGTGTTGGTGAGTAGCGGGGCGTAATAGTCCTTCCATCTGAATTTCAGCTTGGCTCCTGTAGCCAGTGATGCGGCCTTGAAGCAGTTTAGCACCTTGCCCTTAAGTTCTTCAAGATAGGCATCATCCATGGCGCGCACCAGGAAACTGCCTGCAGTATATGCCGGTACGACATTGGGGGCATCGCCGCCTTTGGTGATTATGCCGTGGATGCGCGCTTGCTCCCTGATGTGCTGGCGCAGCGAGTTGATTCCGTTGAACGATAATATCATCGCCTCGAGGGCGTTAATGCCCTCCTCGGGCAATACAGCGGCGTGGGCGGCCTTGCCGAAGAACTCCACGTCCAGGGTGATGCATGCCAGCGATCGGTTGCTGGCGACGTTTAAAGTCGATGGGTGGACGATCATGGCGATATCGATGTCGCTGAAGGCGCCGCGTTCTGCCATTATTGACTTGCCGCCGTATATTTCCTCGGCAGGTGTACCTATAACAATTATACTGCCGCCAAATTGATCGACGGCAGATTTTGCAGCTACTGCGGCGCCGACTGCCGCGGTACATATAATATTATGCCCGCAGGCGTGTCCTATTTCAGGCAGGGCGTCATATTCTGCCATGAAGGCGATATGCGGTCTGCCGTTTCCGTAGCTCCCGCGGAAGGCAGTAGGCAGTTGGCAAATGCCGCGTTCTATCTCAAAGCCATTTTTCTCAAGGTATTCGACTAGCCATTTTGAAGCCTTGACCTCGTTGAAGCCCGGCTCCGGGTTCTCGTGGATTTTGTGGCTCAGGGCAATAAGCTTATTACTCTGAGCGTCCACTTTCTTAACGACATCTGATTTTGTTTTCTTGATATCCAAGAGTGTTCTCCTGGCGGATATTATAAACCTGAGACGGTAAGGATACCAGTATCGGCTTAAAAGTTTTATCTATCGTTCTGCGATTAACCTTTTAGTATCTGCAAGCGCTGAGCGAAATCGAACAGGCTCTGTCGCGTGATTATTCCCACGACTTTCCCCTCGCTTAAAACTGCAACGATATCGTCTTGTCTCTGGTCAAACTTTTCGAGGATAGAAGATGCATCGTCTGCAGGGCGAACCGTTTTCAACTCCTCCGCTGGCGTCATGATATGCGCAGCGGAGGTGAGGCTCCATTGCCTCTGCGGCACTTTTCTGATCTGCCATAGAGTTAATATGCCGACCACACTGTCGCTGTCTGTCACCAGATAAAGCTTGTTTGGCGATCTGAATACGGACCCCTCAATCAGGTCCATAAGGTTGATGTTGCGAGGGATACGCGGCAGATCCCGGCTTATGACGTCTTGAGCGGTGTAACCTTTGAGGTTCTCACGCAGAATGGTCTGTTGGTATGTAGCGCGGGCGGAGCTGTTTAAGAATAAGCCGATGAAAATAAGCCATAAACCGTCAAAGTATCCCCATACAAAAAATATTAAGACACCGGCTACGATTATAGCTATTGATATTACGTAACCAGCGGTTGTAGCTATTTTAGTAGCCCGTAAGAAATTACCTGTAGCAAGCCAGATGACAGCGCGCAATACACGGCCACCATCAAGCGGAAAACCAGGGATCATATTAAATGCAGCAAGTAGTAAATTCACATAAGCTAAGTAACTCGTCAAGGCGAATAAATATACATTCCTGTCGTTAAACAGATACGCCATACCGTAGAATATTCCAGCAAGTAAGACGCTGCTTACAGGTCCGACAATGGATATTACAAGATCTGTCTTGGGTTGAGTAGCCTCTTTACCAATTTGTGCTATGCCTCCAAAGAGGAACAACGTAATGCTTTTTACCGGTATGCCTGTTCTTTTGCTCACGATGGAGTGCGCCAACTCGTGTATTATCACCGATGCGAAGAACAGCAGGCTTGTGGCGATTCCGACGATCCAATAATATGCTGAGTGCCACCCTTTAAAGGAGTCTGGGAAGAAGGACATTGACAGCATCAACGTGACAAAGATAAATATAAGAAACCAGCTGAAATCCAGCCTAAACGGTATGCCGAAGATTTTAGCTATTTGGAATGATCTACCCAATTTACCCTGCACTCTGTTTCTAGCTTGTGTTTATACATTATATTCGAAAACCTCTTATTAGGTCTTGGTCAACCCCCTGTATCCCCCAGTCTTGGGGGATTTTTTAAAAGCTGGGGGACGCCCCCAGTTCCCCCGGCAGGAGGTATCCCGCATCTCTTTTTTAGGGGGCGCTTGGTGTTTTGTGCGTGTCAAACGGCCATTTATCGTGTAGTGGAGTATATATTGATTGCTGAGGTTACTTAAGAAGGGCAAGCCCGATTAATTTGTAAGTCAGCTTGGCGGCGAGGAAGGTGCAGGATGAGGGACCTTCCCGTGGTGCAAGCTCCATGACATCGAAGCCGACGATGCGTTTCTCTCTAGCCACACGTTTGAGAAGTCGTATTACCTCGTACCAGCCCATGCCGCCCGGCACCGGCGTGCCGACTGCGGACATGATCGAAGGGTCGAACACATCGAGATCAATAGTGATATAGACATCGTCCGTAAGCGCTGAGACGATTGATTTCTCCTCCGCCTGGCTCAGGGGTTTTTCCTTGGCGTAGAATGGGTGCAGCTTTTTACCTTTGATGTACTTCTGGTCATCGGCGCCCATGCTGCGAATGCCTACTTGGACTATGGGGCAGTATTCATGCACACGGCGCATGACGCATGCGTGGTTGTATTTTGTATCCTCGTACTCGTCGCGGAGGTCGGCATGGGCGTCCAGTTGCAGCACTGACAGCTTGTTGAACCGTTCGCTGTATGCGCGCACCGCGCCCGTCGTCAGAGAGTGCTCCCCGCCGAGCATGACAACAAACTTGCCTTTATTGAGAAGTTCCTTAGTAGCGGTGTACACTCGACCTACGGTCTCTTCCGGCCCCTTCATCGAAGGGATGAGCTCAGGAAGGGTGTGTATGCCTACATCGTGTATGTAGCAGCCGAGCTCGTGGTCGTACTGCTCCAGAAAGTGCGAGGCGTCAATGATGGCGTTGGGCCCTTCGCGAGTGCCGGAGCGCCAGTCGACGGTGCTGTCGTAGGGAATCGGCAGTACGACGACCTTCGCGGTCTTGAAATCGGTGAATTTCGCAGGAGGAAACGAGAAGCTGCGCCGGGGATAGAACATTTCGTCGTTCATATTGTGCTCACCGTATGGTGATATCTTTGCCCAGCTTGTTAGACAGCTTTGACCTGTGCCATCTCTATGGGGGCGTCCTGCAGCCCTCGGCCTAAGACGTAGGTCTTTATCTCAGCAAGCCCGAATTTCTCTTTCATATCCTCGATGGCCTGCTTATCGTCGAAGTCTTTGCAGGAGAATATATCTATATTGATATACCGCCTCTCAGGGAAGGTATGGATGCTTATATGGCTCTCCGCGATAATAACGAAACCAGATACCCCCCAGTCCTCCGGTTTTGATCCGATGAATCGGAAAACCCGAGGAGGAGCAACCTTAGTCATATTTATCTGGGAAGGGTATTTGTCAAGGAGATCGTAAATCAAGTCTTCGCTTTCGAGCATCTTTCGATTGGCTCCAAAACCGTCGATAATTAAGTGCATCTTATCGACCCCCTTTCTCTCAGATAAAAAATCCACCCCCCCTGCGCAGGAGAGAGTGGAAGTCGGCACGCCCTCAGCTTCAACTGATCTTCACTGTACCGATAACTTTAACCTCGTACTATTTAATTCAAATTTCGTTACAGGAAGCCTCAGGTTGTTGTACCACCGCTCGACGGCAGGCACGCTTACCCTCAGGATTCTGGCCTTTTTACTTAGGGACAATAAATCATCTTCGTCCACAAAAAACCAGTCCCCCTCTCCTACACCCCACACCTATCCAAATAAAAAACACGGTCGTCATAATAACATACTTTATGCGGTAATGCAATAGGTTTTGCAGTTTTCCGACGGCAGCTTTAAAATCGCCATCTTCTACAGCCTTGCGACCTCAACGAGGCCGCTCGATTTAACCTCAACCGCCCCTCCTCGGCACGTAGCAGACCTGCCCATTTTCGGTCGAGTTGCCCGAGCCCGAGGTGGAGAAGCCGGTGATGAGCTTGCGCGGGTTTGGCTCGCTGCACTTAGGGCATTTCAGTTTAGAGCCGTCCTGCCCGTAGCATTGTCGTACCTCGAACTTCTCGCCGCATTTTTCGCATTTGTATTCATATAGTGGCATGTTGCCCTCCCTTCTATGAAAAAGTATCTATTCAACCCCCTGTATCCCCCATTCTTG
>CAZWOG010000056.1:0-5678 GCA_964635685.1 uncultured Dehalococcoidales bacterium
TGTCCCCTAATTCTCTTTACTTCCCCCAAGTCTGGGGGATCGAGGGGGTTGGAAGATGAGTTGCCTCTACATCTTTAAAAGAGAGGTACAGGAGATTCCTCTCCTGTCGGGGGAACTGGGGGTGTCCCCCAGATTCTTTCCAAATCCCCCATGTGTGGGGGATATAGGGGGTTGGAAAAACACGTGGGCATATGCAATATGCCCCTACACCGACGATTGTAAGTAGAGGTTCAGGAGAAATCCTCCTGACGGGGGAACTGGGGGTGTCCCCCAGATTTATTAAAGTCCCCCAAAGTATGGGGGACTAACAGGGGGTTTGGATGACATTCACCCCATGACATATTCCAAAAATAGCGTGTATAATGTGACAACCCGATTTATATTGCTGTCGATGCCTGGTATCGGGAAAGATGCGATGACGGCTAAAGCACAAGAGCAAAAGCCAGCGCAAAGTGAGCGCGAGATCCTCTTGCGTCGCAAGCTCGGGATACCGCCTGATGCCGGGCGGGTCATATTTTTTCCTGAATCGAGCCACTGGGACCCCAACTGGCGCTTCACATCTCAGACGTACTTCAAACGGCTGGTGCGCCGCAACCTGGACAGGGCCCTGGACGAGCTGCAGCGGGAGCCGAAGCGCATCTATTCTGTGGAGTGCATGTTCTTCCTGCGCATGTACTGGGACAGTTGCCCCGATAAGCGTGATACGATCGTTAAGCTGGTCAACGAGGGACGCCTGCGCCTGACGAACAGCGGGGTCACCACCGCCGACACCATGATCCCCCGCACCGAGGCCCTGCTGCGGGACTTTCTGCTGGGACAGGAGTGGCTGCGCGCTAATGGCATGACGCAGGAGCCCAGGCTGGCCTATTTCCCCGATAGCTTCGGCCACTCGCCTGCGCTGCCCTCACTCCTCAGGGCCGCCGGCTTCGACATGGCAGCCGTTACGCGAATCGACGGCATGTTCTTCCCCGGGGCCGACATAGAGCTGCCAAGGCATTTTCCGAGGCCGGGCTCCAGCGCTGACATGCTGCTGAACAAAGAGCGCACGCTGGATTTCCTCTGGCGCGGGCCGGACGGCAGCCAGGTGCTGTGCCACTGGAACGCCTTCACCTACTTTCAGGGGGACCTTCTGGCCTATCGCGGCATCACTCGTATCTACATCTTCCCTACGGCACTGCCCGACCGTTCCGACTGGAATGTCGCAGGCAAGATCAATAGATTTGTATCCCGGCTCGCGCCCTGCAGTCGAACGCCGTATCTCTGTTGCCCCATCGGCGGCGACTTCGTGGGGCCTGTTCCCCATCTGGCTTCCCTCCTCGATCGTTACAACAGGAGGCACTACCCGTCGACGGGCATCTGGGCTCTGAACGCTGGCCTCGATGACTATCTATCGCTAGTTGATTGTCACCGCGACCGTCTTCCCGTGCTGGAGCTGGACCCGAATCCCTACTGGATGGGTTTCTACTCGTCGCGGCCCACGCTGAAGAGGCGCTGTCATGAGGCTGTAGATCTGCTCTGCCTCGCCGAGGGGGCGGCTTTGCTGCCTCAGAACCGCGGCGCGGAAAAGACCATAGAGTACGAATTGAAGGGCTCATGGTGGCACGCCGCCGCCTCTAACCATCACGACTTCATAACAGGCACGTCCCCCGATTCTACGGTCGATGGCGAGCAGGTGCCATGGGTGGAAGGGGCTGCGAGCACGGCAAAGGCTGCGATCGCCAAGATGATGGGAGGTCAGGTTGCGAGGCCTTCCGTCGCGGGTGGGGTGCTGCCCGAGCACAGCAGGGAGGGCAGCATAGTCGAAGTGCGCACCAGGTATTATATTATAAAGCTGGATGAAGCTGCGGGTGGCTGTATCGTCGGCGCCTGGTGTCCCGATACGCAGCGGCAGCTACTGGTCGGCCCCTCGAACGACTTGGTGAGCTACAGGGACCGGGGCGGGTTGTGGCGCATGGGGCACGAATTTAAGGGCGGTATGTTCAAAGAGGTTAACAGGGCCAGCGTTCGTTCGACACATGTGGACGTCCGCGAGCATCACGGTGGGCTGGAGCTGTCGTCTGCCGTCGATCTTGATGGGCATAAGGTTCGCCGTCGCATGTTACTCCGAAAAGATTCGCCTGTGATACAAATGAGCGTGGAGGGGCGGGCCGCCGCGAGGCGCACCGTTTGCGTCAGGTTCGATACGGGCCTCTCTCCAGCCGAACTGGCGATGGATGTCCCCGGGGGCGTCGTCGTCCGTCCGCTGAAGAAAGGCTATGGTCCGTCTTTCTGGCTGGCGCAGCAGTTCGTCCATATACGGGACCGGGCGTCGGACAACGGGCTGGCTGTGCTGCTGGCCATGCCAGGGGCGGTATCCTGCAGCCCGGAGGGGCTGGTACAGGCTATAGCATTGCGGAACGCTGTGCGGGAGAAGATGTACGGCCTGATATCCATCCCGGCCATGCCGGCTACGGGCCACGAGCGTTCCAGCTATACGTTCGAGTATGAGCTGCTCTTCACTGCATCGGGCGGCTGGCGTCAGAACGCCATCGATGTTCTATCGCGACAGATAGTGCATAGCCCGTTGGCTGGTGATGAGATGGATTCGATACGGTCTTTGATAAAGGGGTTCGTAACTGCGGATCGCGATGATGTCGCGGTCACCGCCGTCAAACCCGCCTCGCGTGGCGAAGGCATCATCGTGCGGCTGATAACATATGCAAATACCAGCACGCAGGTAAAACTCAGTATGCGAGATCGAGCGGTAACAGACGCTTATTTGTGTGATGCCAGGGAGCGCGACTTGAATCGCCTTGAGGTCAGCGACGGCGTTGTGCGTCTGATTATGCCGGGGAATATCGCTACCGTGAGGTTGATTTGCGATTAGACTGCTGCGTCGCTCTAGAAATACTTGGTGAGCCGCGGGGGGCTCGAACCCCCGACAACCGCCTTAAAAGGGCGGTGCTCTACCACCTGAGCTAGCGGCCCACAGCAAATGATTGTAACATCACAGGCGCAAAGCTTCAATAGCCCGTACGCCACGCCTGCCGAGATAGCTATAAAATAAAAGGGGTTGCCATGAGATAGTGGCAACCCCTTGCTTTCTTGATTACGCTCTTTAGCTTTCGCGTTCGATGACAGCGGCAGCCCCGACCCCGTGGACGCCGGATATGCACTCCAGCCCCCACCTCAGGTTGTTGCGCACCATCCAGTGCACCATCTCGGTGAAGTACAGGACGCCGCCGGACCCTATCGGATTGCCCAGGGCGATTGCTCCGCCGGTCGGGTTTATCCTCGGGTCGTCGTAGGCGATGCCGAATTCTTTACAGAAAGCAAGGACGGGTGCGGCAAAGGACTCAAGTATTTCCAGCACTTCGATGTCGGCCATTGTGATGTCAGCCCGCTTGAGGGCTTTCTTCGCGGCCGGTATCGGCGCCAGGAGGTGATAGAACGGGTCGCTGCCGGCGACCGCCATAGACCTGATCGTTGCCATAGGCTGCAGGCCCAGCTCTTTGGCCTTCTGTTTTGACATGAGCATAACCGCTGCGGCGCCGTCGGCAAGCCCTGAGGAACTGGCCGCAGTCACCTCTCCGCCGTCCTTGAAGCGCGGTTCGAGTTCTGCCATCATTTGCCAGGCAGTGTCAGGGTCATCGAGGGCCAGCGACCTCGGCGCCTCGTCGCAGATCACAGTTCTTCCCGCACGTCCGTTGGGAGAAATATGTATCGGCACCACCCTTTTTTCATACCATTTGGTTTCCCTTATAGCTTTGACTGCTTTCTGGTGGCTCGATAAACTGAAACGATCCATTTCTTCCCTGTAGATATTGTATTTGCTGCTGATCATCTCAGCGGCGGTGCCCATCATCACGAAACCGCCCCTTTTCTCGAAGTTGGGGTGCGGTTTCATGGGATAGCCGCTCTTTAATGCCGATTCCAGCGGGGCCATGAGGGGATATCTGCTCATGTTCTCTACCCCTGCAGCTATCATGATGTCCCCGCATCCGCTCATGATTGCCTGGGCTTGAGACATTATCGCCTGGAGGCCTTCGCATCCATATCTAGTCATTGTCCATCCGGAGACTTCTTCCGGTAAGTTAGAAATTAAAACTGCCATCCTGCCGATCACTGATTGTTCACCGATGGCGGAATGGCATCCGACGGCGCAATCCTCAATCTCCGAAGGATTGAATTTACGGCTCTTCTGCTTTATGCGATCAACCAGCGCGGTTATTACAGAATCGATTAGAATATGAGATGATACATCACTGAATGCGCCTTCTTTCCCTTTGTGTTTCCAACTGGATTTTGCTATGGGCGTGCGAACTGCCTCAACAACCACCGCTTCAATCAACTCTTTCACGGGCTCCCTCCTGTATGATTGGAAAATACATTTAGTTAATTAAATTACTGAATAGTATGTTATTTTACTATAAAATATCTCATTTGTCAATAATTTATCCAATAAAATTTTAAAATTGGTTTTTTTGTATTGCGAAATTCTGCCTTATGTTAACTGATATAAAGAACCCCATCATAGTTAAATGATGGGGTTCTTATTTGCCTGTGTTATCATTTTGCTATTTTGGTACTAGTTCAAACTGAATCTCTGTCTGAAAATCTGTTTCGAATCCTGCCAGCCTCAGATTGAGGCAGTCTCCCGTGCCTGTTGTAGCGAGTGTGCCAGCTGTTCCCACATATGGAGATGGTCCCCCGTCTCTGGCGAATGGAATCCCCTCACTCTCCATCTCCGATCCGTTTATCCCCTTGCCGGGCCTTGTTACCTGGCTGAAGATATGGCCTGTGGTGAAAATAAGGTCAAGCGCTAAATCCACCTTCTGGCCGGCAGTTGTTCTCGCATAGCCCAGCAGCGGCATCTCAAGAATCATCGAGCCGGCAGGGTCCGTAGCGCCGTCGCCGATTGTATTGATTTGCACAGGTTCCCTGCCTGATACGCTCTCTGAGGTAACATCAACATCGCCGATCCAGTCCTGTGTATAAAGCCATCCTGAGCCATTAGCTGTAAGGCTGACATCTACCGTCATGTCTACGCCCGTAATACAATTCTCAACGAAGATCGGTTTTAAGTACCACGCATCTTCGGGTACTATAACATCCCGTTTCCCGTTGGTAGTACTCTGATTTATCAGGAGCGTTATTGTGCCCTGGTCTCCTGATAAAGGTACTTCCCTGAGTTCAGGCGTTGCACCGAATAAAGAGAACAGCAGCACTACTTTTCCGTCTGCTACTTTGTAGTTTGTAAGCCAGTATCCCGTTGGCACATCCTGAACTTGCAGTGCACCGTTTAAGCTGTCTATATTGATGTAATATGAGCCTGCAACGGTAGCCGTATAGCTGAATGTAATAGTCTGTTTCTCTGCTGGTTGCAGCATTATCTCTTTGGTTTCACTTGCGTTGCTGTTGACTACTAGGGTAACAGTATAGTTACCACTTGCTCCTCCTACATTGCTAATATCAACGGAAATAATAATATCCTGATTTACATATGGGGAGGACGGGGCAATGACAAGGTTGGAAAGCTCGAACTTCGCAATATCACATCTGCCGCCGCATCCAACCATAGCTATACTAGCTATTATGATGAACGCCAGCATCAGTTGAATAATCTTACTCCTCATCCTTCCGCCTCCTATAAAATTGTGTGCTTAATTAAGCATATTTTTGTTCTTTTGTCAATACAC
>CAZWOG010000057.1:0-5554 GCA_964635685.1 uncultured Dehalococcoidales bacterium
TGAGTATTCGAGCCGTCGCTCCCCAGATGACTTGATCCTTGTATCGGAAGAAACTTGCCTTGCCGGTAACTCCCTCAGCGCTGCGGGTCTCCTCCCAGTAGTTGCTGTCGTCTGCCAGCGCCGATAGTGGCACCTCGACGAGTTCATCGATCTCATGCTTACTCACAGTGAATTTATATGGATATGGGATGGCGCCGACGAAAGGAGTGATGAGGAAGTTGCTGGTGAGCGTGCCCATGCTATCGAGCTCCCCCAGTATCTCCACGTCTTCCGGTCGTATTCCTATCTCTTCGTAGGCCTCGCGCAGGGCTGTGTCCTTCAGGTTGCCGTCTTCCTCGTGATACGATCCGCCGGGGAAGCAGATTTGTCCTTTGTGATATTCCAGCTCCTCCGTCCTTTTCGTGAGCAGGACGTGGTATTCCCCGTCTTTCTTATATATAGGGATGAGCACGGCGGCCGGGTGAAGCGGTTTATTTGAGAATAGGACAACCTTCTTCTCGCGCTGGGCCAGTATTCGCTTGATGTCTTTTTTGAACATTCGTTATCCGATTAAGCGTCGGTCCGGTTCAGGTACTCGTAGTAGTAATTGAGTTTAGACAATACGTTTGCTGCCTGATCCATAGTTCGGTAATGGACAATGCGCCCTCTGGACTCGATTTGCGGGACTACGCTGTCAATATCTATACTGTAGCACCAGAGGATGGCTGGCTTATCGTATTTATCTATGATGCGGAAACAATCGAGCACCGGGTCCATCAGCGGGTGATATTCGCCGGGGAGTATGATGAACAGGCCGTCCACGTTCTTATCGGCGGCGAAAGTCTCTATGACAGTGCCCAGTACGACGTTCGGCGGGTGGCCGGCTATCATCGATGGCGGCCATATGTCGGCGGGGTTTCCCAGGTGCTGCCAGGGTGGGGCCAGGGCTTTCAGCTTTTTCAAGCTGTCCTCTGAGAGCTTGGCTAGGTTCAGGCCGTGGCGTGCGCAGGCGTCTGTGGCCATGATAGCGCCGCCGCCGGTTATGCTGATTACGCCTACGTTTCTGCCTTTCATTAGTGGCAACTTTAAGAAGGCCTTGGTCATGTCCTGAAATTCGCTCTCGCTGGTAACGCGGAGCACGCCACACTGTTTGAAGACGGCATCATAGACCTCATCGCTGCCGGCTAGGCTGCCCGAGTGCGATTGTGCCGCTCTGGCCGATGCTTCGCAGCGTCCCGATTTCAGGGCCAGTATCGGCTTCTTCTTCGCTACCCGGCTGGCGACCTCCATGAACCTTCTGCCGTTTCTCATGCCCTCGATGTAAAGCATGATGACTTTCACCATAGGGTCGTCTTCGAAATATTCTAACCCGTCGGCGAAGTCGATATCGCAGGCGTTGCCGATATCGATGCCTTTGCCAACAATGTGAAAGTATGGCAGTCCGCTCATGTAGAGCCCGGTCTGGCATATGATGCCGGTGGGCACCTCTTTCATGGCGATTCTGGTAAAGGCTGTGTTGAACTTAAGATATGCATTTCCTGTGCCGAATGTGTTCGGCCCGACAATGCGGGCGCCGCCTTCATGTGCGATGCGCACTATTTCGTTTTGCAGCCTCTTACCTTCCTCGTCGCCGTCGGCATAGCCCTGGCCTACCACTGTGATCGCCTTGATGCCTTTGTCTGTGCATTCCTTGACCAGTTTAGGGCCGTGTTTGCTCGGGGTAAGGATCACGGCAAGGTCTATTTTGTCCGGTATCTCGGCCAGGCTGCGGTAGCACTTGACGCCCAGTATCTCGTCGGCGCCGGGATTTACAGGGTATAATTTTCCTTTATATCCGTAGCCTTTCAGGTGTTCCAGGACATTCCATCCGAACGGCCCGGTGGCTCTGGTCAGGCCGATGAGCGCTATCGATTTCGGTTCCATGAATAGCTTCATTATCTCAACAGTATCTTTTGTGTCGACGAGAACCACTAGTGGACCTCCTTATTTATAACCATGTTCCAGAGTTTGTCGATCTGGGCTCTGACCTCGGAGAGCTTGCAATCTGTGTTTATGATGACGTCGGCGTATTTTGTGCGCTCCGTTGCGGGTAGCTGCGCTTGGATTCTTGCCCGGGCCTCATTTTCGGTGAGGCCGCCGCGTTCCTCGAGACGTTTGACCGCGACCTCCGGCGGCGCGAGCGTGACCCACACCTCGTCGGCGAGGTCCGTCCATTTGGCTTCGATCAGCAGGGCGCCCTCCAGAACAACGACGGGGACGCCTTTTTTTCTGAAACGTTCGATTTTGGCTTGGGCCATCTCCCGCATGTGCGGGTGGAGGATGTTGTTGAGGCGTGCGAGAGCTTTTGAATCGTCGAAAACGATCTTGCTCAGCTTTTTACGGTCTATCGATCCGTCTGGCTTCTTGATGTCCGCTCCGAATTCATCGATAAGCTCCTGGTTGAGCTTTGTCTTTGGTTTGTATGCCTCATGTGCTAGTTTATCAGCGTCGATTACAACAGCACCTTTTTCAGCAAGCATCTGAGCTATAGTGCTCTTGCCGCTAAGTATGCCGCCGGTCAGCCCGATAATAAACATCTTCTTGATCTCAATTGTAGTTTTGCTATAAACAGTCTACCAACTCGGACGATGGCGGGTCAAGTTTACATAGTTACAACAAATTACAGATATGATAGAATACATAATGTGGAGGACCGAGATGCGAGAGGCTTTGCTTTACGAGAAGCTCTCCGGCTCTCGTGTTAAATGTAACATATGCCAGTGGCGATGCGTACTTAGCCTCGGCAAATATGGCGTGTGCTGTATGCGCCAGAACGTCGACGGCGTACTCTTCAGCCTCAACTACGGATTGGCCTCATCGGTAGCTGTTGACCCTATAGAGAAAAAGCCCCTGTTCCATTTTTATCCCGGCAGCGTCGTTTTCTCGTTAGGGACATGGGGCTGCAACTTCCACTGTATAGGCTGTCAGAACTGGCAGATAGCTTGCACGGACGTGTCGTCGCTTGAGGGCTCTCGCGCGATCTCGCCGCAGCAGGCCGTAGACGCGGCGAAGCGCAGCGGGTGTAGTGGTATTGCGTGGACATATAATGAACCTGCGATATGGTTCGAATATACTCTTGATTCGGCTAAGCTCGCCAAGGAGAATGGCTTGTACACTGTTTATGTGACTAATGGATACATTACTGAAGAGGCCCTCGATATGATAGGGCCGTATCTGGATGCTTATCGTGTCGATATCAAAGGATTTACTGATAAACTGTATAAGGATCTTGCCAGAATATCTAAATGGCGTGGCATAACCGAAGTTACGGAAAGGGCTAAGCATAAATGGGGCATGCATGTTGAGGTGGTAACAAATATTATTCCTTCGATGAATGACGATGATGGACAACTCGAAGGGATAGTAACTTGGATAAAGGATAAACTCGGTGACCTGACGCCGTGGCATATTACACGTTTTTATCCGCATTATCAAATGGACCATATATCGCAAACACCTATGTCCTCGCTGGAACATGCCTATGATATCGGTCTAAAAGCTGGCCTTCGCTTTATTTATATGGGAAATGTGCCAGGAAATTCGCATGAAAATACTATCTGCTATTCATGTGGTAGTTTACTTATTTCCAGAATAGGGTATAATACAAAAATCGTTGGTTTGGATAATTCCAAGTGTCGTAAGTGTGGTGCGGAAGTGAATATAAGGGTTGGAGAGGTACGCCATGTTTAGATTTCCAGTAGTTTCAGGAAGATTCTATCCCGGTACGCGCTCATTCTTGGAGGAGCGAATTGACGATCTCATCGATAGAAAGGTGCCGGCGGAAGATGTCTTAGGCGTATTATGTCCCCATGCCGGATACAACTTCTCCGGCGCGGTAGCGGGGGCGGCCATATCCAGAGTCAAATTTAAGGATACCTTTGTAATACTTGGACCGAATCACACTGGTCTGGGACAACCCTGCAGCATCATGGTAGAGGGAACGTGGCGGACGCCGCTGGGTGATATGGAGATAGACAGCGAGTTGGCTCAGGCTATATTGGGCTCATCGAGTTACTTACAGAAGGATGACAAAGCCCATCTCGAGGAGCACTCAATTGAAGTACAACTCCCGTTCCTGCAGTATTTTAAAGAGGATGTGAAATTTGTTCCGATAGTCCTCATGGGTGATGCGGCAGGTGATGTATATAAAGATATCGGTAAGGGCATAGCCAAGGTGATCAAAGAATCCGAGAAAAAAGTGATCATCATGGCCAGCAGTGATATGTCCCATTACGAATCGCAGGCGGCTGCCAAGGAGAACGACTTCAAGGCTATCGAGGCGATACTCGCGCTGGATGCGGATGAATTGTTAAAGCGTATAAGAGACCATCATATTACAATGTGCGGCTATGCTCCGGTAGCAACTATGATACATGCCTGCAAAGAACTGGGAGCAAAGAAAGCAGAGCTGGTGATGTATCAGACCAGCGGCGATGTGACAGGAGACTTTCACAGGGTTGTTGGTTACGCCAGCGTGATCATTAAAAAGTGAGGAGTGTATGCATCCATTAGTGGAACTGGCCAAGCGGACTATTGAAAGTTATGTGCGCGAGGGAAAGGTTCCACTGCCACCTCAGGATTTAACCCCGGAGATGCGTGAGCAGGCCGGGGTTTTTGTTTCCCTGAAGATCAAAGGGAGCCTGCGCGGGTGCATCGGCACCTTTGCGCCGGAGCGAAAGACCGTGGCCGAAGAGGTTATGGCTAACGCGGTAAGGTCTGCCACACGCGACCCGCGCTTTAATCCCGTGATACCGCAGGAGCTCGCATCTTTGGAGTACAGCGTCGACGTGCTTACATCTCCCAAACCAGTTGCCAATGAGGCTGACCTTGATCCGAAGAAGTATGGCGTTATAGTTGAGAGTGGCGGCAGGCGTGGTCTGTTGCTTCCCGATCTGGAGGGTGTGGATACCGTTCAGTATCAGATTGAGATATGCCGTGCCAAGGCTGGCATCCCAGCGAACGCGCCGGTGAAGCTATACCGCTTTGAGGTCAAGAGGTACAAGTAGAATACCCGCACTATTTGAAATGTAGCAAATGTGATGTGCAGCGGCAATCTGATGACCCGAACCCTCTGACAGGGGCGCTTGCTCCAGGGAGTCGCGTAGCTTCCAGATATAATCGGCATTCCAGCCGTTCCTCACTTTCAATGTACCAAATATCGATGATAATTGCTTGTTGTAAAAGGTAATCGATATGCCAGTGCAAACGCTTCTCACTCCTTAGATGCCTTGTTATTCGGGAGTGCAGACCGTTCATTGCACTGCCGAAATAAAGGTAATGCCCGGCAGGGAATGTGAACCGTCCCAGCTTGCCGATAGTAATTTTGGCGGTGTCGTCCAGTTTCATCGCCAGGATATATGTCCCCTTATCCATTGTTAAATTTTATCGCTTGGCTGAATAAAATGCATCAGGCAAGCATCTAGCACCAACGTTTCTTCTATGTTAGACTAGCGCCATGATATATCTGGGCACCTCGGGGTTCAGCTACAAGGATTGGGTCGGCGCGTTCTACCCGCAGGGCATGCCGCAAAGGGAT
>CAZWOG010000058.1:0-5548 GCA_964635685.1 uncultured Dehalococcoidales bacterium
TGAATGAGAACTGAACAGCTTATAGACTTCAAACAGCAGATCATCGAAGTCCAGCGCCTTGCTCTCACCGAGCAGCTCCTGATAGAGCTGGTAAACCCTGCTGGCGCCCTCCTCGAAGTAGATAGACTTAACATAATCTTTAGGTGCTGTCATCTGGCTCTTAGACGCCGATATTGCGGAGAGGAAGACGCGGGGAGGGGAGCGCTTGGGATCGATATCCAGCTCCTGCAGAACGCGCTTTACTAGGCTCATCTGATCATCGTCATCATATATCACAAAGTTCGGATCGATGCCGATGTGCTTGCCGTCGCGCCTGAGTATCCTGGCGCAAATCGCGTGGAATGTGCCAACAGTTAGCTCTTCGACAGAGGTTCCGAGGAGACCGTACAGACGTTCCTTCATCTCACGGGCGGCCTTGTTGGTAAAGGTCACCGCCATTATCTGGCGCGGGCGCACCCTCCATACTTTTATGAGATAAGCAACGCGATGGGCGATGACCCTTGTCTTGCCGCTGCCGGGGCCTGCGAGTATCAGCAGCGGCCCATCTATAGCTTCAACGGCCTCCCGCTGCGCCGGGTTCAATCCTTCAAGAATATCCACTATTAGATTATAGCATCGCGAACGATAAGTAGATAGTGAGGATCGTAGCTGCCCCTGCTGGATTGCCTGACAAATTTAGTTAATGACGGGGAGTTGAAAGAGAGATGCAGGAGAAGAGTCTCCTGCTGGGGGTTTGGGGGTGTCCCCCAATTCTTTTTTATATCCCCCAAGAATGGGGGATAACAGGGGGTTGAACCAGCCTATTCTAACAATCCCAGACTAACCCCCTTGTTTTATTTAAGCAATGTTGATACATTAAGCTAATCCTACATGATAGCGAAGTGAAGGCTGCAAAATAAGCATGAAAGGAGAACAAGATGTTAAGGAAGATTCTCATATGCTTAGATGGTTCCAGCTTGTCAGAACAGATACTGCAATATGCATCGGAGGAGGCGCTCGGCGCTGACAGGGAGGTAGTATTACTGCGTGCAGTGCCGTTATCGCACAGCACAACGATTGCGGTCCCCGGCGTTATATCTAGTATCCCACCGTCACCAGGGCCGCAGCAGCTGGCTGCCGAGGAAACCGAGGCAAAGGACTACCTAGATGCTAAAGCAAAATCTCTAAAGAAGATGGGGATCAAAACGGAATGCGTGGTAATAGTAGGCAATCCGGGCGAGGAAATAGTGAACTATGCCAATAAGAACAAAATTGACCTGATTGCTATAGCCACGCATGGACGCAGCGGGCTGAAGAGGATATTATTTGGCAGCGTGGCGGAATACGTGATTAAGAATTCAAAACTTCCGATCCTGCTGATCAAGCCAAAATAGTTTACCTGTATACTGCGCGAAGCTTAACGAAACTAAATTATGAGTGAGGCAATCATGATTAAGAGGTGTCCTTCCGCGGAATCCTTCCCGAAATGGGAAGGACCAAGACTGGGGGACAGGGGGTTGATTAGCACACAATCACATGCATAATCATAGAATTACAGACATATTTTTTGTCGAGGAGTAACATTATGGGTTGCACTACTTGCGGCAATACTGGTAGATGTTCCGCCTGCAAAGGCACGGGTAAAGTAAAATGTCATGCATGCAAGGGCACCGGTGTAACTCAGACTTCCCATGATCCCCGTGGCGATATGGGGCCAAAGCAATGCAACCTGTGCCACGGCAGCCGTTCCCTCAAATGCTCCATTTGCAAGGGGGTTGGCTGGTGCCCGGCCTGCGACGGGCGGGGGACATTCAGATAGAAAATATGGGATCGGACAGAGAACCGCCGTTGGAGAATAAGACATCTCTTGTTCCCGGTAATGATAGAAGCCTGTCCAGGCGAAGCGTCGAGATTACCAGAACATATATTAAAAGAGGACACGGCGTCACCCACTCCCTGTGGGTTAACATAAGCCCCAAGAACCCTCTCTTGAAACCTGTAGTAGCGGTACCTGCGGCCGCCATAATGCTGACCATGTTGATTCTAATTATGATAATAGCGGGATTCACACTGCTTGCTGTGGCCTTCATGCTGGCATCATCCGGAAAGCCGCGCAAAGGAAATAGTCGATAAGACGTGGTATGATATCAGACTGCAGGCTTCAAAGATTGGAAAGGAGACTTACATGTCGAAGAAGGATGATGAAACCAAAAAGAAGGCCCCTGAAGCGGCGAAAGAGCTGAAAGATTACAGCGGCCCCGTGCGTCCTATCTGCCGGCTGGAAGACCTGAGCAAGGACATGCTGGTGAAGCTGGCAAACGAATATGCCAGAGCTTATCAGCAGATGGATAACCACTGGTATGATGCTGTAGCCAAGAGGTACGGGGCGGAGGTCGCCCGTGAAATAGACTTTGAGGTCTGGATGAGGAACATTCCACCGACCGCCCGGCGCACTCTGGAGGCCCTGGGACACAAGGAAAATGATATGGCCGGCATTATGAAGGTTAACCAGTTCCATCCGGCTGCTGGCGGCTGCCCGTACCACTATGACTACGAGGTTGAACTGAAGAGCCCGAAGCTCGGCATCGTGAAGGTGGCCAGGTGCAAACCCATGCGCTTCCTCAGGGAGAAGGGGGACATGGAATTCCTCAGGACAATGTGCCGCAAGTGGGATATGCAGATGTTCGGGCAGTCGGCAAAGGCCATCGTTCCCGACGTGAAGTGGAGGCCGCTGGTCATCCCGCCGTACGATGCCCCCTACGACAGGCAGGAACCGGGCTATGACTGCATATGGGAGTTCTCGATAGAATAAATCCTTATTCGACTAGCTGAAGTTTCACGATTAATTTACAATTAATAGAGTACAAGGAAAGTTAAACTCGAAGATTCCGGTTCTGAAGTATATAAGAGATTTTTTGATAGCGAGATGATGTTATGGCAGTAATATGTCCTTATTGTGGTAAGTGGTATGCGACGGAAAGAGTCCCTGATCAGTGTATTAAATGCGGGAAAATTATTAAGAGTCCGCCTAAGTAGAGCACGATTGAAAAAGTTTGACGGATACAGGCAGATTCAATCCTCTATCCCGTGAACCCGCCACCATTCAATGGCAGTACCTGCCCGGTAACCCATGACGCTTCCTCGGAAGCGAAATAGACTACCGCTGCCCCCACGTCCTCCGGCGTCCCCGCCCGGCCTACCGTTGTAGTATGCTTGGCTATAGCCTCAGCTTTGGGAGTATTGTTCATGGTCCCAAGGGATATGCAGTTCGCTGTGACCCCGGAGGCCGCGATTTCACTGGACAGCTGCCGCATGAAACCTACCGCCCCCGCCTTTGAAGAGGCATACAGCGACAGCCCCATATTAACCCCCTGTCGCCAGGACTCTGAGCTGATGGTGATGATACGCCCCCAGCGGCGTTCGCACATGCCGCGGAGTACGGAGTGCACGCAGTTCATCACGCCTCGCAGATTAAGATTGAAAAACCTCTCCCAGTCTTCCACAGGGGTATTTACGAACGGCGCGAGCTTCATTCCGTCGACCGGCACGCCGGCGTTATTGACGAGGATATCTACCGGCCCGAATTGACGCTGGACCTCGTCCACCATTTTCTGCACCGATTTCAAGTCGCTTACATCAGCGCCTATTCCCATAGCCGTCCCGCCGTTATCTCTGATCTGCACCGCTGCCTTCTCCGCCCTCTCCGGATAGTAGTCATTCACTGCCACACGTGCCCCCTGAGCCGCCAGCGCTTTAGCGATGCCCAGACCCATACCCTGCCCAGCCCCCGTCACCAAAGCTACGTGTCCTTTTAGATCAAACATATCAATACCTCCGGATTCACAATCGATAAACTCTTAACAGCAATCATAACGGCATGCTGGTGGTCTCCGTGCCGCCGTCGACCTCTATGATCTTGCCTGTCACCCAGGCAGACGCGGGAGATGCCAGGTACAAAGCTGCGAAAGCTATATCCTCCGGCGTCCCGAGCCGCTTCATAGGTGTCAGGTCACACACCTTCTTTAATGAATCTTTGTCCAGAAACCCCTGCAGCGCGTCCGTCATGATGGTGCCGGGAGCGACGGCATTGACCCTGACATCAGGCGCCAGGTCGGCGGCCATCATCCGAGTCATATACGTAAGAGCCGCCTTCACAGTTCCGTAGACACTGAAATTGCGCTGCACCAGACGTCCCACCGTGGAGCTTATATTAACAACGCAGCCATTGCTCTTCTGCAGATGGGGCAGGCAGATGCGGGTCAGGCTGAAAGCTGAGACGACGTTAAAATCGAACGATTCCAGAAACCTTTTGCGAGATGTCTTGGCTATGCGATTCGGCCCGCTGCCGCCGGCGTTATTCACCAAGACATCAATCTTGCCAAAGGCCTCGATGGTCCTTTGCACCAGCCGCTCGAGCTGCTCATCGATCATCACATCGCATGGGACTGCGATAGCCTTGACGCCGAAGGCCTTGGCCGCCTCCGCATTCGCCTGAATATCGCTCTCGGTCCTGGCCGTGAATACCACGTTGGCGCCGGCTTCAGCAAATGTCAGGCCGATGCACTTGCCTATACCTTTACCGGAGCCGGTCACTATCGCCACTTTGTTATCGAGCCTGAATTTTTTATCTATCATATATTCTCCTGTCATCGCTACTTTTAATGGTGATTCAGCGGAATATAAGAAACGTTCTGACGAGCCTTTTGCCAACAGGTAAAATTCCTGTGGCGATTTTAGAAACAGCGTTCACATTTACTTAAAGCAATAAAGTAATTATACTACTTTCAAAACTGAAGTCGTGATTATAAACTGGTGAAGCTTGGGAAAAGAGGGGCCCTTCCGCGAAAGGACCGGGGTATTAGGTGGTATTATATTCTTTATAAGCGACCTTTAATCGGCACAGGGAAGTCCAGAGGGATCACCCTCTGGCGGGGTAATAGGGGTGTCCCCTAATCTCTCTCACTTCCCCCATGAGTGGGGGATTGAGGGGGTTGATAATACTTAATAAGGGCTTCCCTAAATTTTCATCTGCCATAACAAGGAGGAATTTCAAATGAAAACGGCTCCAGCGCTGAAGAAGCTTTTCGAACCTGCTGCAATAGGGACAATGAAGCTTAAAAATCGAATCGTAATGTCTCCCATGGGAACTAACATGGCCGATGGCGGACACGTGAATCGTAAGATACTGGATCACTATGAGGCCCGTGCCAGGGGCGGCGTGGGCCTGATCATCGTCGAGGTGACTGGTGTTGATTCGCCGGCGGGCAAAAACACAGCGAATATGCTGATGCTGGATGACGATAAATATATCCCGGGGATGGTCAAGCTGGTTGATACGATTCACAAATATGGCTCCAAGGCAGTGTTGCAGATAAGCCATACCGGGAGGGGAGCAAGGAAGAAGATAACGGGCGTACAGCCGGTAGCTCCATCGTCCGTCCCCATGCCGTTCAGCTCAGCAATCGGCTATGGGGGAGAGATGCCCAGGGAGCTGACGGTGGCGGAGATAAAGGCGATAGAGCAGAAGTATGCCGATGCCGCCGGCAGGGCAAAGATGGCCGGCTTCGAC
>CAZWOG010000059.1:0-5538 GCA_964635685.1 uncultured Dehalococcoidales bacterium
TATGGACACGGCGCTGAGCCTGCAACTGGTGGAAGCTAGTGGTATTTTAGCTAAAGATATCAAGGAGATTATCGCCATTTTGAAGAAGCAGGCGGTAGCTTACAAATATACGATCATGATCGGGCGTACGCACGGCGTCCATGCCGAGCCTACTACATTCGGGTTGAAGCTCGCGCTGTGGGTTGAGGAGATGAAACGAAACGAGAAGCGACTTGCTGAGGCTCGAAGGATGATAGCGGTTGGCAAGATATCTGGCGCGGTAGGCACCTATGCCACTGTGACGCCTGAGGTCGAGAGGATCGCTTGTACCAAACTGGGGTTGGAGCCCGCACCGATTTCAAGCCAAGTCTTACAGCGTGACCGCCATGCACAGTTCGTAACAACTCTGGCATTGATCGCAAGTTCGCTGGAGAAATTCGCGACGGAGATCAGAGGACTTCAAAAAACGGAGACGCTGGAGGTTGAAGAACCGTTCGAGGAGGGACAAACAGGGTCTTCGGCCATGCCGCACAAGCGCAATCCCGAGCTGTGCGAGCGCATCTGCGGGCTGGCGAGGCTCGTGCGCGGCCATGCCATAACGTCTATGGAGAACATTGCGCTGTGGCACGAACGAGACATTAGCCATTCCTCCAATGAGCGTATAACACTGCCGGACTCTTGCCTGGTGTTGAATTATATGTTCCATCTTTTTAAGTACATAGCTAAGGATATGCGGGTCTACCCTGAGCATATGAAGCGCAATCTGGGCGTGACCAAAGGCTTGATTTTCTCACAGCGCGTGATGCTTGCCTTAATCGACAAAGGACTTAGTCGGCAGAGCGCTTATAGCATAGTACAACGCAACGCTATGAAGTCATGGAAGGATGAAGTGAGCTTTTTCGATCTTCTTTCGAAAGATTCTGAAGTAACCAAACACCTGTCTAAGAAGGATATGGAAGGGATATTTGACTACCAATATTTTATTCGTCACGTTGATGAAATATTCGCCAGATTAAAACTGGGCTGAATGTAATATTAATATTGAAGTGTCGATTTGAAGAGCGAGGTTTTGTGAAGAAGGTTTCGGTGGTTTTGCCTGCGTTGAATGAAGAAGAGGCTATTGGGAAGGTAATCGATGAGATCCCCCGTAAGGAGCTTGAGTCCAAGGGGTATCAGACGGAGATTATAGTTGTTGATAACGGAAGTACCGATAAAACGGCCGAGATCGCTGCTGCGCATGGTGCTAAAGTAATTGAAGAATCGAATAGGGGGAAAGGGAGGGCTATTAGGACCGGGTTTGGAGCGGCTAGCGGGGATTTCGTCTTCATGCTAGATTCAGATTTCACTTATCCCGCCACTTATATTGCTCGAATGGTTGAGTTGTTGGATGGGGGATACGATGTTGTGCTCGGTTCCAGGCTTAAGGGCTCTGTGGAGCACGGTGCGATGAAGAGGTTGAATCTGGTAGGTAACCACTTGCTTGCCTTCCTAGCTAATTTGCTGTATGGAACGAGGGTTAGTGATCTTTGCACCGGGTTCTGGGGGTTCAAGGTAGAGGTGGTGCGTAGTGTGAATTTAGATGCAGTCGGTTTCGAGTTAGAAGCAAATATATTGATAGAGGTTGCAAAGCACAAATATCGCATTGGTGAGGTCCCTATTCAATATAGAAAGAGGGCTACTGCCAGCAAGCTTGGGTCGCTCAAGGCAGGATGGAGGATTGGGCGGAAGTTGATCGCTAACCGGTTTTGATACCATGATTGTTATAATCAAGTTCCACTCAATAAAAGCATAAGCGAGTTACTCCCGGCCTGCTGGGGGTAATTACGGTTGTTACACAAGTATAATTGTAACGGTAACGAGCTTGGTTTGACATGACGATGTTCTTCAGGTATAAGATGTGATTAAAGCTGGTGGTCTGGGTTGAAGCGATGTTATTACTAGCCAAGTGTGGTAACCTAGTCGAGATACTCCGGCAGGTAATAAATGATCTTAGAGGCATAAAGCCATGAACCTCCCTAAAATATCGGTAGTTATCTCTTGCTATACTATGGATAGGTTTAGTGATATTACTGAGTTGCTTGATAGCTTACAGTCTCAAAGCTATACGAACATAGAGACCATAGTTGTGACTGAGAGGTCACCGAAGCTTGCTGAAAATATAAACAATTATGTTCATAACAAGAATTATCTTAACGTTCAAGTATTATATAATCAAAATGAATGGGGGGCTTCGGCCTCCAGGAATTTAGGCATTAGACAGGCGAGTGGCCAGATTATAGCTTTTATCGATGATGATGCTCTCCCCTTTTCTACTTGGGCGGAAGAAATGGCTATGGCTTATGCTAAGGACAGCACAATTATCGGGCTCACCGGTCCTGTCTTGCCTCTCTGGGAAGACAGTTCGATGGCATGGTTCCCCAAGGAGTTCTATTGGATATTCTCTTGTACTTATTGGGACTGGGCGGATCCTACCGAGGTCAGAAATGGCTACGCAAACAACATCTCTTTTCGAAGAGAAGCTTTCGAGCTGTGTGGCTACCTTAAAACTTCTCTAGGAGCTAAGGGGGGGGGTGAAAGTGGCAAACACGAACTAGTTGGCGAGGAAACTGAATTCTCTTTAAGAGTAAGATACCAAACACATAAACGCATAGTCTATCATCCCAATATTAAGGTAAAACATAAGGTAAATCGCTACAGGTTTAAGACCAGTTTTATCAGAAAGAGGTCATACTGGGAGGGTTATACAAAGGCGGCATTTAATAAAGCGTATCGATCTAACAAAGCGTATCGATTTAACAATGAGACAGTGTTGTCGACCGAATATAAGCTCCTCTATCGCATCTTTTCTAGGCTGCTGCCTGGTTCATTGAAACTTCTCTTTAGACATCCAGCGATTGCACTGCGTCAACTGTGGGTTACGATGTTAGTGCTGGCTTGTGTCGCTACTGGTTATCTTACTTATACTATGTCTAGCCTTTTCCATCGCGAGGAAGGATTGTTAAAGTAACAGGAGAGTGCAGCTATGAGTAAGTGCCTTATTACCGGTTATGAAGGCTTTATTGGTTCTCACATGGCAGATTATTTGGTTCAGAAAGGCATAGATGTCTATGCTAGCGTCTATGCCAATATAAAAAATATTAGACATTTAAAAAGCATTATTTCAATTATCAATTGCGATATAAGAGACAAAGATAGGCTAGAAAAGATTATGATTGATATTAAGCCTGACTTTGTATTTCACTTTGCTGCTCAGAGTCTGGTAATTCCATCATGGCAGGATACCAAGGAAACGCTGGATATCAACATTCTCGGTACTTTTTATGTATTGGATGCTATAAGAAAAGCTAATATTGATCCCACTGTGGTCGTAGCATGCTCAAGTGCTGAATATGGTTTAAATTACCCTCATGAAATTCCTGTAAAAGAGACAAAAGAATTTCGCCCATTTAGCCCTTATGGAGTTAGCAAAATAGGTACTGACATGTTTGCATACCTCTATTGGCAGGCTTACAAAATGAGAGTGATGCGGATACGCCCTTTTAATATTACTGGACCCGGGAAGGTGTTAGATGCGTGCTCTGATTTTGCCAGAGGTATAGTGGCGATTGAAAATGGCAAATCTGAAACTCTAGATGTAGGCAATTTAGAAACCATTCGAGATGTGACTGATTTTAGAGATGGAATAAGGGCTATTTGGCTTATAGCTGAAAAGGGAATACCGGGAGAGGTATACAACATATGTTGCAATCAAGGATATAAAATAAAGGACATTCTGGAAGGATTTATCTCTCTTTCTAATAGGCAAATAAAAGTTCGGCAAGTTCCAGAAAAAATGCGCCCCCTAGATGATTCTGTGCAAATTGGAGATAATTCCAAATTGCGTTCTCTAGGATGGAATCCAGAAATTCCACTGAAGAGAACTCTGGCTGATATCTTAGACTACTGGCGGCTTGAGGATAAAAAGGCATAGTATTGACATTGTTTGCTTTTAGTCTTAATGCGATGATTGAGGATGAGGTATTAGAATAAAGTGCAAGCTGTAATATTGGCTGGCGGACTCGCAACGAGGTTACGTCCCATAACTGAACGTATACCTAAATCTTTAATACAGATTTATGACAAGCCGTTTCTGCAATATCAATTGGATCGACTGAGGGATGAAGGTATAACGGATATAGTATTGTGCGTTGGCTATCTTGGAGATCAAATTGTAGCGTATTTTGGGGATGGTCACAAGTATGGCGTGAATATAAATTATAGTTACGATGGTGATCATCTCCTTGGTACAGGCGGCGCTTTAAAAAAAGCGGAGGAATATCTTTGTGAAGAATTTTTTTTAACATATGGAGATTCATACCTATTCATTGATTATCAAACAGTTATGTCTTGGTTCAAGCAATTTGGTAAACAAGGGCTTATGGTCGTCTATAAGAACTATGATCAGTATGATAAGAGCAACGTGTCAATTGAAGGTAATCTAGTAAAATCCTACAGCAAGACAAACAAAACAAAGGACATGATTTATATTGATTACGGAGCAAGTATATTGAGACGTGATGTACTTAACCTTGTACCGGAGGGTGAAGTATGTTCTCTAGAGGAGCTTTTTGCACAACTTATTGAGCAACAACAGCTTCTTGCCTATGAGGTGAAAGAGCGTTTCTATCAAATAGGATCCATTAACGGTCTTAAGGAATTTAAACAATACATCTCTCAATGGGGAGGCAAAAAATGATAGTTTCTTGTGCGCCAGCAAGGATAACATTGGGTGGTGGTGGAACGGATCTCCCATCTTATTATTCCAAATACGGCGGTTTTCTTATATCTGCTGCTATCGATAAATATGTATTTATTTCTGTAAATAAAAGATTTCATGGGAATATCCGCCTTGGCTATTCTCAAACAGAGCTAGTTGATGATATATCTCAAATTAAACATCCGATTCTCAGGGAGGCTTTGAGATTGGTTGGAATTAATGGTTCCATCGAGATATTTTCGATGGCTGATATCCCTGCCAGTGGTGGGCTGGGATCATCAGGAAGTTTTACGGTTGCATTACTTAATGCCTTGCACACTTATAAGAAAGAGTTATATACACAGAGGCAACTAGCTGAGGAAGCCTGTCATATTGAAATTGATTTACTTAAAGAGCCGATTGGCAAACAGGATCAGTATATAGCTGCTTTTGGAGGAGTGACTTGTTTCACTTTTGAAAAAAATGGAGACGTGATTGTTGAGCCACTGAGAATATCTGATGAATTGTTGTATCAGCTTGAACACAATCTCGTGTTTTTCTACACTGGTATTGAGAGAAATGCTTCTTCTGTATTAATTGAGCAAGATAATAAAACAAAAGCTGATGATATAAGTGTGACAAACAGTCTTCATCGGATTAAGGAAATTGGATTGGAAAGCAGGAGGCTGCTTGAGAAAGGGGACCTGGGTGGATTTGGGGAATTGCTCGATGTACACTGGCAAATAAAGAAGAAACTCTCAACAAAAATATCTGACCCATTCATAGATGAATGCTATGAACTTGCTAAGAAAAAGGGGGCAAGG
>CAZWOG010000060.1:0-5514 GCA_964635685.1 uncultured Dehalococcoidales bacterium
GCGAACGAGCGAGATGATTCCCGGCGGTGTGGCCTCGGAATGGACGCCGATATCGTTCCGGCTGTTGAAGAGCCCCATCTTGACCAGCGGCTCGGTGGTGCGGCCCACTCCGATTTGTATCGTATCGCCGTCCTTGATGAGCGAGGCCACGTTCTTCAAGATGTCCTTCTGGTAGGCCGGGGGCTCCTTGACCACACGTCCGCCCAGGCTGCCGGTTCCCGGCTGGCCGGAGCGTGATTCATGCATGACGAAATAATCGATCTCCGATACGTGCACGTAGTTGTCGCCGTGGGTGCGGATGAGACGGTCGTTGACCTCGGCGATGATCAGCTTGGCGTGCTTTATCTGCTGGCGCTTGCTCCACAGCGACGCGCCGAAACTGCAGAAGCCGCGCTCGTCGGGAGGGGTCACCTCGGTGAGCAGCACGTCGGGGGGCTCGCCCTCGGTGGAGAACGGGATGATGAGAGGCAGGTTCACGTCGCACCTTCTCTGGTCTAGCATGTCCTGCACCGTGGCCGTGGGCCACGATATCGTTATCTCGAAGGCCTCGTTCCAGCCCTCATCGTACCAGCCGAAGTCGTAGCCCGGCGAAGGCACTGCGACCTTGACGCCCTTGAGCTCGCCGAGGCGGGCGGCGATGGACATGCCCACGGTGAGCGCCTCGCGCCCGGCGGTGAAGGCCACGTTATCGCCCGATTTTACCTTGGCTGCGGCCTCCTCGGCCGAGATTAATTTCCGTTTATATTCTTCCTGCCAGTTCTGCATCAGGCACCCCTTATTTTTTCTCTTTTGGCGCGGCCTTGGGCGTAGCCGTCTCAGCACGGTCCTTGAGGAACCCCTTGAGCCCTTTATCGCGTTTTTCCTTGTACAGGTTCAATTCCTCGGGGCGGAAGCGCACGTACTGCAGGCCGGTGTGGGCGTGATAGTGCGCCCGCTGCGTGCCGCCCATGCCCATAATATCCTGCATGCCGCTCATCCACTCCTTGGTCACGGCCACGGCCTCGCTGGGGAGGTTGCTCAGCACCTGAGCCCACCTCAGCGTCTCGGCCTCAAGCTTGTCCAGCGGCACGGCCTTGTTGGCGAAGCCGAGCTCCGCGGCCTCCTTGCCCGACATCTCGGTGACGGCGCGGCCGGCGTAGGCCTTGTTGGACCACATGGGCCAAAGCGGGTACTCGGTCAGGCCGTGAAGCTGGCTGCCGAAGCCCCTGATGCCGAACTGCGCGTCCTCGGCGGTGACGATGATATCGCACGAGGCGGCGAATATCTGGCTGGCGCCGATGCACTTGCCGTGCACCTGCGCTATCGTTATCTTGGGATAGTCCGTGATATCGTCGTATTTGTAGCAGCGGCGCCGCTCGAAGCCGTAGTAGTCCTGCAGCGTGGGGTTCACGCTGGGGTGCACCGGGGGAGACTCCTCACCTTCCGGCGAGCTCAGATCGTGTCCGGCGCCGAAGTGATTGCCCGCGCCGCGGATTATGACCACTCTCACGTCCGGGTCGTCGTTGGCCTTGTGCATGGCCGCGGCCAGGTCCTCGAACATGCGGTCGTTGAAGGCGTTCCGCTTGTCCGGGCGGTTGAGCGTGATGCGCGCGACGCGGTCGTTGACCTTCTCGTAAAGAGCGGTCTGGAAATCCCACTCGCGGTAGTCGTTGTGCTCGTAGAAGCACTCTTTATATTGTGTTTTAAAATTCCATCCAAATCCGGTTGGCATCTTATCTCTCCTCGCAGAACTTCTTGAAGGGGGCATCGCGCCCTTCGATGGCCGCCTTGAGTCCCTTCTTCTCCCTTACACTGAAGAAGTTGAACTCCTCAGGCAGCATGGTGCGCTGCTGCATCACGAGCTGCATGTCGTTGGTGAAACGCCAGGCCGCCCCCAGGCCGCGCGCCTCCATCACGGAGTTGACGGCGTCCTTGGCCGGGGCCAGCGCATCGCAGTTCATGAGCGCTATTCCCGTTGCCATATTGTTGACTTCATCCTCGAGGTCGTCGCGGGGGACAGCCTTGTTTATCAGGCCGATCTTCTCGGCCTCGATGCCGTCGATATAGCAGCCGGTGAAGAGGAGCTCGCGCGTCCTCTTGATGCCGACGAGGTATAGCCACAGCGGCATGTGTGGCAGCAGCCCCATGCGCAGCAGCGGGTCGCCGAACTGCGCATCCTCGGCGGCTATGGTGATATCGCATACCATCGACAGGTAGCATCCGGTGCCCAGGCAGTGGCCGTGCACCTGCGCGATGGTCGGTTTGGCCAGATTAAATATGTATTCCCACCTGCGGTTGCGGCGTCTCTCCGCCTCCATCCGCTTCTTGATAGTCAGGTGCTCGCCCGGCTCGGACAGCACTTCGTAGGTCTTGACGCCGGTGAGGTCCTGCCCGGCGCAGAAGTCCTTGCCGGCCCCCCTGAACACCGCAACTTTGACATCCAAGTCCATCTCCACCTTGGGCAGAAGCTCGTCCAGCTCGGCGAGCATCTCGTCGTTCATGGCGTTGAGCTCTTCCGGCCGGTTGAGCGTTATATAGCCGATCCCGTCTACCTTCTCGTATAATACAGTACTCATCGTTTATTTCCTCTTCTTCGGTTTGGGCTCGGGGAAGTACTTGCGGAAGGGGGCATCCCTCTCTTCGATGGCTGCCTTCAGCCCTTTTTCCTCGCGCACTTTATAGAAATCGTAGCCGCCGCGGTCGATCAGGCTGCGGTGCGGCCGCTGTATCGAGCTCATGACGTTGACGTTTGTGGTCATCTGGCGCCCCGCGGCAAGTCCCGCCAGCTGCATGAAGGACATCCACGAGCTCCAGAAGACGCCCTGCTGGTCCCAGCCGCCGATGCCGGTTGAGTGGGCGAAGGCGTCGGTCTCGACGGCCATGACGTCATCCATCTCCTCGGCGGGCACGGCCTTCATCACCAGGCCGATCTTCTGCGCCTCTACACCATCGATATACCTGCCGGTGAGCAGCAGCTCCTTCGATTTCTTCAATCCGACGCGGAAGGTCCACAGCGGGTTCGCCGATGCCAGGCCCATCCTCACGGAGGGGTCGCCGAACACAGCGTCATCGGTGCAGATTATGGCGCGACAGGACATGGCCAGGTCCAGGCCCATGCCCAGGCAGTATCCGTGCACCTGGGCCACGGTGATCTTGGGATATTCGAAGATGTACTGCCATATGCTCTGGTTCTTGAGCCCCTGCGAGTACATGTCGAACAGGTATGTTTTTTCCCTGGGGTTGGGCGGCATGACCTCATCGGTCCCTACGCCGCTCAGGTCCTGTCCGACGCTGAAGGAAGTGCCGGCGCCCTTTATCACTACCACCAGTGATTCGTAGTCCTTGCGCACCTTTTCCAGCGCCTTTATCAGGTCGCGCATCATGCCATTGTTTATAGCGTTCAGCTTCTCGGGCCGGTTGAGGGTAATGGTCGCTATCCTGCCGTCCAGCTTGAGAAGCACGTTCTGGTATTTCATGTAGCCACCTCTCTTTCAGATGGGTGTAACCCATTTTAACGGAAAACGATGATGAATGACAACTTTTGTATTGGGGTCAACCCCCTGCTATCCCCCAGTCTTGGGGGATTTAAAAAAGATTTGGGGGAAACCCCCAAACCCCCGGCAGGAGAAAACTCTCCTGCACCTCTTTTTCCTCTCGCAGATCTCATTTCATAAAGCTAGAGGTTGACAAAATGTCTAAAACAGTATATAATTACATAAAATAATACATTATAAATTAAAGTAGTGATGAGGGATTTACATGGCGAAGCACTGCGTCAAATGTAGAGGGCTTCTCGTTCAAGGAGCAGAGACTTGTATCATATGTGGCAAGCCTGTTACACCTGTTGATCCACCTGTATCTATTCCTAAAGTTGCTCCTATTCCACCATATAGACCGTCGGCTGCTATTTCTAGCCCGCAGATACGCTTCGTTACCGCCCCCGGCGGAAAGCCCGATGCTATTCCTAAAGTTGTCCCTATTCCACCATCTAGACCTTCTGCATCTATTCCCGGCCCGTATATACGCTTCGTTACTGCTCCCGGCGGAAGGCGCATCGAAGACTCTTCTACTGCCAAGTCATATAAGGCGAGGTGGGGCAGGTTGAACGAAGTGTAACCCGCCATTTATCCCGTAGCGGTGGGTTGAAAACCCACCCCACACCAATCGCATAGTTTATATGCCATGGAGTAACAGGAGATTGCTTCGCTCGCAATGACGGTAGTTAATATAAAACCCCGTCTGCAGTGAACTTATCGATCTCTTTTTGCGACAGGCCTAGCAACTCGCGGAGGACGTAGTCGTTATCCTCCCCCAGCTGCGGCGCGGCCTTGGTCACCTGCGCCGGCGTCTCGGAGAACTTCCACGGCGGGGCCACGGCGTAGAGCCGCCCCTCCGTCGCGTGCTCCGTGGGCACGAAAACGTTTCTTTCCTTGCAGTGTGGGTCGGTGAACAGCTCCTCGCTGTCGAATGCCGGCATCGCGGCCACGCCGGCTCTCTGGAGCATGTCCATTATTTCGTAGTCGCTGTAGTTTAGCGCCCACTCCCCGATGTGCTTATCGATCTCGTCCTGGTTGTGCCACCTTCGGAGCTGGTCGGCGAAACGCGCGTCGTCAGCCCATGCCGGGCTGCCCATGGCCGCGACCAGCGCCCGCCATTCCTCGTCGTTCGATATTGCAATGCTTATCCACTTATCATCGCCCTTGCAGCGATAGCAATTATTCGGTGCTAATATGTCGTCGCGGTTGCCGTGCCGCGTTCTTACCCGTCCGTTCATCGTATAGTCCATTATCGCCTCGCCGATGCCGCAGCTTATGGCCTCGCGCGCCGAGAAGTCGATGAACTGGCCCTCGCCGCTCGCCTCACGGTAGTTCAGCGCGGCGAGGATGGCGAAGGCGGCGGCGGTGCCCGGCCTGAGGTCGGCGCTGCTGCGGGTGACCGCCGGACTGTCGCCCTCGTAGCCTGTGAGGTGCGATACGCCGCCCAGCGGCCCGAAGGTCACGGCGTAGGCCGAGTACGCTTTCTCCGGCCCGACCGCGCCATGGCTCGAAGCGGAGAGCATGATGATGTCGCGCTTGATTACCTTGAGCACATCGTAGCCGAGGCCGAGCCGGCCCATGACGCCGGGGCGGAAGTTGTCCACCACCACGTCGCTGATGGCGACCAGCTTCCTAGTCAGTTCGACGCCCTTTTTTGTTTTGAGATTCAGCGTCACGCTCAGCTTGTTTAGATTCAGCGTGTTGAAGCTGTCGTTGGCCGCCCTCTGGGAGCCGTAGCTCACCGCCGATTCGGGGCGCCGGAAGTGGTCCAGCTCCACCTGGCTCTCGACCCTGATGACCTCGGCGCCCATTAAGGCCAGCGTCAGGGTTATCTGCGGCCCGGCGGCGTAGCGTGTAAAATCGACTATCCTGATCCCTTCAAGTATCTGCATTATGAAAATCCTCTGGTTAAGTGCTGATCAACTCCCTCGATCCCCCATTCATGGGGGAGGGTTTAGGAATTTGGGGGACACCCCCAATTCCCCCGGCAGGAGGAATC
>CAZWOG010000061.1:0-5483 GCA_964635685.1 uncultured Dehalococcoidales bacterium
AAGCGTTCCGCCGTATTGATTGTGGCCAGCTGTATCGCGCGTATCGGATCTAAGCCCAGCTTGATAGCTTTACGTACTACCGCATCGATATCGCCGTCTCTCAGCAGGTCGGAGCAGCTTCGATCGTCGACGACGAAAATGCATCGTTTATATGTATTGTCGGTAACCAGCGGCAGCAGTTCCTCAAGGTTCTTCTCCGATGATCCTTCGCGGATCATGACGTACATGCCTTTGCGCAGCTTCTCCCGTGCCTCGGCGAGTTTAGTCGATTCGTGGTCCGATGTGATGCCGCTGGAAATATAGGCGTTTAAATCCTTGCCGCCGAGCCCAGGGGCGTGCCCGTCGATAACTCTGTCGTGAGACGCACTGATTTTGGCCAATACCTGGTCATCGGCGAATAAAACGCCTGGGAAGTTCATCATCTCGCCCAAGCCTATAGTTTCATGAAAAGAAAGCACATGTCTTATATCCTCCGATGTCAGACAAGCGCCGGCAGTCTCAAGATGCGTTGCCGGGACGCAGGATGGAGCCATGAAGTACAGATTGATCGGCAAGGACTTTGCGCAGCTTAAAATATATTTGACTCCCGTGGTGCCTTTTACATTTGCAATTTCATGCAGATCGGTCACGATTCCGGTAACGCCTCGTGGAACCACTGCCTCGGCATAGCGTGCTATATGCAGCATCGAGCTCTCTATGTGGACATGGCCGTTGATAAGCCCCGGTGAAACATACTTGCCTTTGAGGTCGACGACCTCTTTCGCGTTCTTGTAATCACCGATACCGGCGATTCTGTCTTGCCAGATAGCTATGTTCCCTTCCTCGATCTCTCCGCTAAAGGTATTTATTATCTTCGCGTTCGATAGAATTAGATCTGCCGGAGCAATACCTCGGGCTACAGCTATCAATTTGTTTAATCTCATTAATCCTCCAAAACACAGATATCTGGTAAATATCTGTATTTTTCATCACAATCGAGGCCATAACCCACGACAAATTTATCTGGTATTGTTATCCCTAAATAGTCTATGCACACATCGGTTTTCTATGAGATGGTTTATCTAAGAATGCACATAGCTTTAATGAAGCGGGCTTTTTCTTGTTTACATAATTATTAAGATGACTTATTGCTAAACCTGTATCAACTATATCATCAACGATGATGATATCTTTTCCTTCTATTGAAGATTTTAATCCGTGCACCATCCTAATTTTACCTGAACTCACCTTGGATGAACCATAACTGGATAATCGAACAAAATCTATTTCAACAGGTATGGTTAGAAATCGGATAATATCTGCTAAGAAAACAAACGATCCTTTGAGAATGCCTAATAACAATGGGTTTTTACCCTTATAATCTTCGTTAATCTCCTGTGCCAGTCTTTTTACTTCTAATAATATCTGCTCGCGAGTTATTAATACTTTAAGTTTCGGCGATTCTGTGTTGGTTATTACGTCGGTATTAACTTGTTCAATAATATATCTGTCCTGTGGTGTAAATGCCATTTCATAAACTGGGCATAATGGTACACCTAGTGCAGAAAAAAGGCAGTTGTCTAGATGCATGCCGACAAACCAACCGGTACGCTCATTCTCCTCCATTTCACACCAGTGTTCTTGATAGTCGGTCTCTGGATCATAGCAACCCAGGATATGATGCTTACAAGTACTGCAACGAGGGGGACGCATAAAATCCATTACCACCTCCCATTACTGACATTATATTTATTATGTCTTAATATTGTCCACCATTTGGCTTGACACTTATTTAATACTTGTTTATCATCGCTTAAGCTGCAAATATCTCAGTGAGTCGATTATGAAGTACAAAACAATAAAATACAAGAAAAAAGGTCTTGTAGCATATATCGTTCTGGATCTTCCAGAAAGCGGTCGTTCGATATATGAGTGTATGTGCACAGAGCTTTTAAATGTATGTGATATTATAAGTCAAGATGATTCTATAAGTGTTGTAGTTATTAAAAATTCTGAAAAGGCAATCTCATTTGGAGCAACAAATGAAGCTAATGCAACGATATGTGAAGCCATTAACGCTATTGCCCGCCTCGAAAAAATAGTCGTTGCTATAATAAATGGAGACGCCATCGGTAAAGGCCTTGAATTAGCCCTTGCTTGTGATGTTCGAATAGCCAGTGATAGGTCTCGTTTTGCACTCCCAAATGTTGCTGAAGGAAGCATTCCCTCAAGCGGAGGCACTCAGCGACTGCCTCGATTGATAGGACAAGCCAAAGCCTTAGAACTAATTTTAACAGCAAACGTAATTGATGCGGCGGAAGCGTTTCGAATTGGGCTTATACAGAAAATAGTTCCCTTTCAGGACATTGATAAAGAGGCTGATATTCTAGTTAAGAAAATCGCAGAGAAAGCTCCTATTGCACTGAGGTTTTGTAAAGAAGCTGTCAACAAAGGAATGGACCTTACGTTTGAGCAAGGATTGAGGCTTGAAGCCGATTTGTACTTTCTAATTCAGACTACAAGTGACAGGATTGAAGGAATCAAGGCATTTTTAGAGAAGAGAGCACCTACATTTAAAGGCGAATAGTAAGTTGCCATCGATATTGAAACACCTACCATTTTAGGTTATACATATATACGCATGAATACATAAAATAAGCACCCCCTAATGTTTTGACAATGATTGTGGTAAAATGAATCTGTGAGTGGCTTTGATACTATAATCTATGAAAAACACGACGGTATAGCAAAAGTTACACTGAATCGTCCTCAAGTGTTAAATCGATATAATATAAAGATGCGAGATGAACTATATGAAATCCTCTCTGCGATAAGAGACGACCCCGATGTTCAAGTAGTTATATTCAATGGTTCTGGGGAAAGAGCCTTCTGTGTTGGCGCAGACCTGACAGAATTCGGTACAGCGCCTTCACCTGTAATCGCTCGGCAGGTCAGGTGGGAACGTGATGTTTGGGGTTTATTAGAAAGTTTAAAACAGCCTTTAATCGCTGCATTGCATGGATATGTGTTAGGCTCTGGGGTAGAAATCGCTTTGTTTTGTGATATTAGGATTGCTTCAAATGATGCGGTATTTGGCTTCCCTGAAGTAGCGCTTGGCATGATTCCTGCAGCAGGAGGAAGTCAAACGCTACCTCGCACTGTCGGTGTAGGAAAAGCTTTACAGTTGCTGCTGAGCTGCGAATATATCGATTCTGAAGAAGCCTTAAGGATTGGTCTTGTTAATAGATTGGTGAGCCGTGAGGAATTGATATCTACTGCTGAAATGATAGCAGGAGATATAAAGTCTAACAATAATGTGGCAGTAAGATACGCAAAGGAAGCTGTAAAGAGGGGAAGAGATTTGCCATTAGGCCAAGGTTTAGCGTTAGAGAAAAGTATGGCAGAAATTGTTAGAATATTGGCCGGGAATGAATCCTCCATCATGAGTGCTATTTTTACATAAGGGATTCTAGCCGGGGGACAGAGAATGGGGAATCAGGTAAAAGGGGTTATATCAGAAAAATTAGTAGAGATCGCAGCAAATCTGGTATTTGATGCTAAGAAAATTGTAGCCTTTACTGGAACAGGGATAGCTAGTTCTACTGAGCTACAGCAGGGTAAATCTGCCGGTGATTCTACTGCTGATAACATTGAAAAAGATTCGTTCCCCAAGTTTCAAGGCGATCCCGCTACGAGAAAAAGAAGCTGGCAGTTATGGACTATGTTCCATATGATCGAAAATTCACAACCTAATGCTGTTCATTATGCTATATCGGAAATCTATAAAATGGGCAAGCTTGATTGCGTTATTACTCAAAATGTAGATGGATTACATCAAAAAACAGGTATACCTGATGATAAATTAATTGAGCTTCATGGTTCATTAAGATGGCTAAAGTGTATTAATTGTGGGAAACGTTACCCTATTTTAGAAATCGCAAAGAGACTGGCCGAAGGTCAGAATGAGGAGTCTATTTGTGTGGATTGTGGTGGGAAGTTGAAGGCAGCGACCGTTTCCTTCGGCGAGCCTCCTCTTACAGAAGAGGTAAGCAAGGCTGAAAAGTTTTCACGAAATTGTGATTTGTTTATGCTACTTGGATCGTCGTTGATGATATATCCTGCGGCGTATATGCCAATATATGCTATTGAGTCTGGTGCAAAACTTATGATAATTAATATGGGTACTTCACATATAGATGACAAAGCGGATGTTTTTATTCAAGGAGATGTAGGAAAGGCATTATCAGCTATTATCGATAGGATAAAAAGGAATCAGGGTACTTCTTCTTAAGGGCTTTATTAGTTAAAGGCTAATGATGATACGAGGCGAGATTGAGTCTCACACTTAATTTTTAAAGGAGGGAAGTTAGGAAAATGGTAGACAAGTCTGTCGCAACGATAGAGGAAGCGATAGCTGACGTACAAGACGGTGCTGTAATAGCCATCCCTGGATTCTTTGTCGCCGGCGTTCCTAGAGCATTAATACGGGGGATAATTAAAAAGGGTGTTAAAAACCTTACGCTGGCATGCGGATGTGGAGCACTTGTCGGGGCAAGGGAAGAATGTGAATTACTAGTTAAAAACGGGCAACTTAAAAAAGTAATAGATTCTTATCCACTCGATCGTTCAGCAAGTAAAGGTGCAAATAATCCCTTTGAACAAGCTGTCAGGACAGGGAAAATAGAAGTTGAGGTTTTCCCAATGGGCACTTTAGCTGAGAAATATAGATCGGCAGGTGCTGGTATCCCTGCTTTTTATACACCAACTGGTGTGGGCACTTTTGTTGCAGAAGGGCATATTACAAATATGCCTCACGATGGGAAAAAGGAAAAGAAGATATTTGATGGCAGAGAATACATACTTGAAGTCGCTTTAAAACCTGACTTCGCGTTTGTGCATGCCTATAAAGGCGATAAAGAGGGAAACCTTAGATATAGAAGGACAGCGAGGAATTTTAACCACGTTATGGCGCAAGCAGCGAAAATTACTATTGCTGAAGTTGAGAATCTCGTAGAACCTGGAGAGATGGATGTTGATGATATCCACACACCCGGAATATATGTCAAACGCTTAGTTAAAATAGAACGTCCTAAATTCCATATTGGTATAGGTTAAGAAGGGAGAATATGACATGACATCTGGGAGTAAAATGATGAAATTAGAAGGCCTTCCGAGAGAGATGATTGCCCTTAGAGCTAGCAAAGAGTTACAAGATGGTTGGTACGTTAATCTAGGGATAGGAATACCTACACTGATAAGTGATTGGATAGAGGGAAGGGATATAATACTCCAAGCTGAGATAGGTATGATTAAGACAGGACCTATAGCTACCGGAGATGCAATAGATCAAGACTTGATAAATGCCAGCTCACAACCGGTAACTATATTACCAGGATCCGCATGCTTCGATATAGCTGAGTCATTTGCCATGATACGCGGTGGTCATATGGATGCTATTGTAGTCGGTGCCCTACAAGTCTCAGAAAAAGGTGACTTGGCTGGCT
>CAZWOG010000062.1:0-5367 GCA_964635685.1 uncultured Dehalococcoidales bacterium
GTTACATGCAGCAACTACGTCTTGGCCGATATCTCCGTCCAGTGTTCCGTTGCTTTTACCATGTCCGCGAAGATCAAGTGCAAGCGTTGCTATTCCTCTACGGGCAAGCTGCTGGGCACAGGGGCGCATAGAGCGGTGATCAGATGCCATCCCATGACACATTACCACACCAGGAAACCGTCCTTCACCTTTTGGCAGATAGATTATACCGTGGAGCTTTATATCCACAGATGGAAAATCGATTTTTTCTGTATGCCACCTCATTTATATTCATGTTCTACGTGGCGTTGTTGGGCAAGAGATGTAAGATGCTGAACGCATTCAAAAGGGACGCTCGCTTCGCCGAGAGGGGTCTCATGATCATCTTCGAAACCATGAAAATCGCTTCCACCTGTAGCTATCAGATCATATTTAGTGGCTAGTCTGCTCAGTCGTTCAATTGTATCTTTATCGTAGTTATCATAATATACTTCAATACCTACAAGCCCGGATTGCTTTAAATCAATAATCATCTGGTCCAGATCCTTAATGCTTGCAGGGTGTGCAATTACGGGCAGTCCATTCGCTTTGATTATGAGTTCAACCGCCTCTTTGGGAGTCAGCCTGTCTCGTTCAGCATATGCAGGACCGTTACGACCGATATATCGCTCGAATGCGTCTTGGAGTGTTGAAACATGTTGCCCCTCGAATAACGCCTGCGCGATGTGGGGACGTCCGACCGAACCGCCGTCCGCCAACTCCAATATACGCTCCCACTCAATATAAATTCCCAATTTGCTCAATTTATCTAACATTTTCTGTGCTCTGGCTTTTCGTGAGTTACGGAGGCTGTCTAGGGTATTTAAGAGGGACTGGTTTTTATAATCGATAAAATATCCAAGGATATGTACTTCTCCTTGATGCACATCAGTATTTATCTCAACACCTGGAATTACTGTGATATATGGAAAACATTCAGTTGCGAGCAAAGCCGGTTCGATTCCGTTCACTGTATCGTGATCGGTGATGGCAATCACGCCGATACCCTGTTCTGCCGCAATTTGTATCAGCTCCTCGGGTGTTAACCTACCATCGGAGTAAGTTGTATGCAGGTGGAGGTCGACCCTTTTGGCCATTTCAATCGACCTCGCGATCTATGCGGCTGATGCTCGTAGCCTTACCTGTTTTCTCGTCTACATCAATCATAACGGAATTGAATATCACTCTGCCTTTGCCCACGGATATCCTATGAGGCATTTGCGTAAGGAATCTGTTTATTACTGAATCGATATCGTCCCCAATCACCGATTCGGCAGGCCCTACCATACCGATATCGGTAACAAAGGCAGTACCTTTAGACATTATTTTGGCATCGATTGTACCAACGTGCGTATGAGTTCCCATAACAGCGCTCACCCTGCCATTCAGATACCATCCCAATGCTATTTTCTCCGAAGTTGCTTCTGCGTGGAAATCGATAACAGCAATAGAAGGTTTACTATCACCGAGTTTTTCAAGAAGTTGATCGATGGAGCGGAATGGACAGTCGAGATTGCCCATAAATGTACGGCCAATAAGGTTTACTACTAATACATTTCTAATAACAGCGTATCCTCTGCCAGTGACCCCGTCAGGATAATTCAAGGGGCGCAGTATCTGCTGGTAGTTATCGATCGACGACACCATTTCCTTATGTGCCCAGATATGATTTCCCGATGTGATTATATCGATTTCTGACTCAAGAAGTTCATCCGCTGTATCTGGGGTTAGACCTATTCCGCCTGCAGCATTTTCTCCATTTGCTATCACCAATTCAACATCGCACTCACTGCGTAGGTCTGGTACCAGCTTTCTAACAGCAGTGCGCCCAGGCTTACCTATGACATCGCCAATTATCAGAATACGCATTATATATTCCTATTTTGCGTAATCAACGGCTCGGGTTTCTCTTATGACTGTGACTTTAATCTGACCTGGATACTCAAGCGTCTCTTCGATTTTCTTCACAATATCACGGGCTAATCTAAGAGATTGAACATCGTCTACCTCAGTTGGTTTAACCATGATACGTATCTCACGGCCGGCCTGAATAGCGAAAGATTTTTCCACACCTGCAAAGCTGTTAGCAACGCCCTCCAGCGCTTCAAGACGCTTAATATAATGCTCCAGAGATTCACGCCTGGCGCCGGCCCTGCCACCGCTAATTGCATCGGCGGCGGATATTATAAATCCCATTAAGCTTGTTGTGCCTGTCTCGTTATGATGCTCAGCAATCGCGTTGACCACCTCAACCGATTTGTCCCATTGTTTTACAATATCAGCTCCGATCTTGGCATGCGGCCCTTCCACATGGGAATCCACCGCTTTTCCTATATCATGCAAAAGTCCGGCTTTCTTTACAGCATCGGCTCTCATCCCCAATTCTGCGGCAATCATACGTGCAAGATGAGCTGTCTCGATGCTGTGTTGTAATACGTTTTGCCCATAACTGAAGCGGTATTTAAGGCGTCCCAGTAGTTTTATTAATTCTGGATGCAACCCGGGCAGTCCAACTTCATGTATGGCTGCCTCACCTTCTGATTGGATAGTTGCATCTACTTCACTCTTAGCTGATGTAACCATCTCCTCGATCCTCGCCGGATGTATTCTACCATCGAGGATAAGTTTTTCAAGAGCAAGGCGTGCTATTTCACGGCGCACAGGATCGAAACTGGAGATCGTTACAGCTTCAGGCGTATCATCGATGATAAGGTCAACGCCAGTGGCATTCTCCAGTGCCCTGATATTGCGTCCCTCTCTTCCAATAAGGCGACCCTTCATTTCATCGCTTGGCAGCGCTACTACAGAAACGGTTGTCTCAGAAACTACTGAGGTAGCTAATCGCTGGATCGATTGAGACAGTATATCTCTGCTTTTTTCATCTGCATCTCTTTTCAGTTGCGCCTCAATCTCACGAATCCGGCGGTTTACATCCTCCATGGCCTCTTCTTCAATAGCCTTTATTAATAGTTTTTTAGCCTCCGCGCTGGAGATGCCTGATATTAATTCCAGCTGTTGAACCTGTTTTAACTTCAAATCCTGAAGCTGATTTCGCAGGCTATCCGCTTCCTTTTCTTTTTCTATAAGGCCGCGCTCCCTTTTTTCTATTGAATCCAGCTTCTTATCGATATTTTCTTCTTTTTGCGACAGCCTTCTTTCCTGTTTATTTAGCTCAGTCCGTCGTTCCCTGATATCGCTCTCAGCCTGTCCTTTTAGCTTTATAACTTCCTCTTTTGCCTCGAGCAACATTCCCTTGGACTTTGTCTGGGCGTCGTTTAGTATGACCTCTACTTCAAGCTGGGCAGCGCGGGTTCGCCTGCCGATAACTATACGCCATACGAAGAAGACCAGAACGCCTCCTAAAACAAATCCGACACTTGCGGCTAATATTACATCCCACATGACAAGATTCTTATCCCCCTTTCGTCCGGGGCAGTCCCAAATTATTCAGGTTTGTAATGAATTGCCCCATATTAAACTCTGTACTTATTAAAGTCAATAGAATCAGCTTAGTTCACGCCACAGGCGGTCAACCGTCTGCTTAGTTACTTCATAATTAAAGCCCCTTCTCATTAAAAAGGATCTCATTTTACGTCTAAAGTTATCATAACCTTCTTTCGATAACAGATTTGCTTTCTTCTTTGCAGCGCGATAGGCATTTTCTTCATCATTATAACTGCATAAAACCTTGTTAATCACATCTTTATCTATGCCCTTTTGACATAGTTCAACACTAACCATTCTTCTACTACGCGGGTTTAGTGTTTCCCTTCGTTCCCGCCAATATTGTGCAAAGGCTGTATCATCAACCATATGTTTATCACGCAAACGCTCAATGACAGTATCAATTGCTGCTTTAGTGAACCTTGCCCTGAGCTTATTTCTCAGTTCGATTTCACTTCGCTGGCGATAGCCTAACAAGCGATATGCTGCTTTTAAACATTCCTCACTAAGTCCCTCATTCTCCTTACGAGAATCAACTTTGGCCTTGCCTCTGTAGTAAATATGTTTTCTGTTCATCACTTAGTATATAAAACACAAAAGGCTGGTCGTACATTCCCCAGCCTTCGTATCGGTATTCGCCCGCAAGTAATTATAGAACTTGGGCTGAATTATTCAACTGCGTCGCTAGAGGTGGTGACAGGGATACTAAATGCCTGCGCTCGGATCTGCTGCTCGATCTCTTTAGCGATCTCTTTATGCTCTTTTAAGTACTCTCTGGCGTTCTCTCTGCCCTGGCCTATTCGACTGTCGTTATACGTATAGAAAGCCCCCGATTTGCTTACCAATCCGAGGTTCACTCCAAGGTCGAGAATGCAGCCTTCAGTGCTGATCCCTTCATCAAACAGAATGTCGAATTCAGCGGTTTTAAATGGAGGTGCCACCTTATTTTTAACGATTTTTGCCTTTACGCGGCTTCCTATGGCAACATCTCCTTTTTTAATGGTATCGGCCCGCCTGAGATCTATTCGCACCGAGCTGTAGAATTTGAGCGCCCTTCCCCCAGGAGTAACCTCGGGATTCCCGAAGAAAACTCCTACCTTTTCACGCAGTTGATTGATAAATATTACTGAGGTATGCGACCTGTGAATAGCAGATGTAAGTTTTCTAAGAGCCTGAGACATCAATCGAGCTTGCAGACCAACGAATGCGTCTCCCATATCTCCTTCAAGCTCTGCACGCGGGACGAGCGCAGCTACACTGTCTATGACTACCACATCCACCGCCCCGCTTCTTACCAATGCCTCTGCTATCTCCAGCGCCTGCTCCCCCGTGTCTGGCTGGGAAATTAATAAATCTTCTACCTTGACACCACACTTGGCAGCATATGACGGGTCAAGTGCATGTTCTGCATCGATATACGCGGCTGTTCCTCCATTAGATTGTGCATTCGCTATAATATAGAGAGCCAGTGTCGACTTGCCGCTCATTTCAGGCCCGAATATCTCAGTAATACGACCCCTCGGTATGCCGCCTATTCCTAAAGCTAAATCCAATGAAATGGCGCCTGTTGGTATGAATTCTATGGAAGCCTTAATCGAGTCCTCGCCGAGCTTCATGATAGAACCTTTACCGAATTGCTTCTCGATTTGGCTTATCGCTAATTCGAGGGCTTTTTGCTTCTCTGTGGCCATTTTACTCCTTGGTGTCAAGGGATTTGACTACATGGGAATAATAACACAGCGATTATGTTCAAGGCAAGTGGAATATAGTATATAACGATAATAAAATTTCATCCCAGTTCAGCTATATGCCTCTGTGCTATCTCGATAAGTTCAGTCAGAATATTGATTAAAACGAAGGTATCTGTGGCATGGCTCGCTTATGGGCACTGCCAGCTATCATAGA
>CAZWOG010000063.1:0-5344 GCA_964635685.1 uncultured Dehalococcoidales bacterium
GATATGTATGGTCTTCTTTTTCTTCGGTTCTTCCATGGTCTCACCTCACGAGAAAGTATTATTCTGTGCGACTTTATGTAGGAGTATACTAGTCGCCGTTTTTTTTGTCAAACATACATGATATAAAAAGTGCAAAATAAATATAAAACCCTTTATTAGCCTTAGCGTGGATTGTCGAGTCAGGTTATTGTATATATGAACGAATACTTTATTTAGGTCTACGTATCAGATTATATGCGCGTTAATTAGAAATCCCTGTTCAATATTTCAACTAGCCCGATTGCATGCAGTATACTAGTGGTAATTATGTCCTGAAATAAGATGCCAGTCGCTAAGCGGCCAGTAGCAAAGCCATGCCTTGCCGATTATATTTTCGCGCGGAACGGTGCCCCAGCTTCGTGAATCGCTGCTGTAGTCCCGATTATCTCCCATGACGAAATAATGTCCCATAGGTATTTCAATGCTACTGTAGTCTGAGCTTGTCGGCTCTTTAATGTAGGGTTCCTCCAAGAGCTCATCCCCAATATAGACCTGACCGTCTTGAATCTCTAGTCTGTCTCCCGGCATACCTATAATGCGCTTAATGAGTACGCGCTCAGGCTCGCCAGGCTTACGAAATACAACAACGTCGCCGCGGTGTGGATCTCCAAACGAGTAGGCAGCCTTGCATACAAGTACCCGCTGTCCGGTATACAGATTTGGTTCCATGCATGAACCATCCACTTGGCGGCTCTCCAGCGTAAAGTGAACCCCGAGGAAAATAAGGAGTGCTATTACAAGCGTACCTGTGATTTCGAGTATGGTGAGTTTCATTTTCATTGTTGCTGAATTATAGCATAAAGCTGATTTGCTTTGAATATAAGTCATGGTCATATACTTTGTGCCTTCTTGTGCCTAGAGCTAGTTTGTCGGCAGGAGAGGATTCCATTTATCAGCTTTCGACAGACTGGGGTTGTTCTCAATTTATCGCTGATGGTTGTCGGTAAATAGCTAAGATGTTAATGGGACTAGACAGGAATTTTATTTTACCCTTTCATTTATTAGTATATTGTACTTTTTATAACGCAGATGATAGAATGACAGCCGCAGGGCACTTAATCCATCTCGCGGACTAACTGCATTAAATATAGGTAATCTTCGAATACCGTAGCGGAGTGCCTCTTTAACGAAATGTATCAAGCAGAGGGGCTCATCTGCACGTTACCGGTTATTATATCAACGTATTATCATATGTTTTCACGAATGTACATATAGTCTGGAGCAGGCGATGGATTACATGGAACGGGCCCTCTCTCTTGCCAGGCTGGCGGTAGGCAGCACCAGCCCCAATCCAGCCGTCGGCGCGGTGATAGTAAGCGATGGCGTGATTGTGGGCGAGGGATACACCCAGCCTCCAGGGGCGGCTCATGCTGAGGTAGTGGCGTTGAAACAGGCGGGGGAGAAAAGCCGAGGGGCTGCAATGTACGTTACGCTTGAGCCATGCTGTTTTTATGGGCGTACTCCCCCATGCACAAAGGCGATAGTAGATGCTGGAATCGCAGGGGTACATATAGCTACACTGGATCCCAATCCAAAGGTAGCGGGTAAAGGCAGGGCAGAGTTAGAGGAGGCTGGCATAACTGTCTATGTAGGAGAACGCGAGGAAGAAGCACAGGAGATTAATGAAGCCTATTTTAAATATATTACTACAGGAATTCCCTTTGTTACTGCAAAGTTCGCTATCAGCCTCGATGGCAAGATTGCTACCTGGACGGGCGATTCTCACTGGATAAGCTGTGAAGAATCCAGGAGATTTGTACATAGGATGCGTAGGGCATCTGATGCGATTATGGTTGGTGTAAATACAGTAATTGTAGACGACCCCAGATTGACGGTGCGGGATGGTCATGGTGAGAAATATCCCCTTCGCATCATCGTAGACAGCAAAGGCCGCGCACTTCCCAGTGCACGGGTATTCAGCGAACCGGGCAAGACAGTGGTGGCTGTGACTCCAGATGCTCCATCAGAAGCTACAAAAGAACTTAAGAATGTCGGTGCTGAGGTGGTCGTAATGCCCTCGTGGAAGTCCATGGTGGATTTGAACGAGCTCCTGGCCGAACTGGGACGCAGAAACATAACGAGCGTACTGGTAGAGGGGGGCAGCGGCCTTCTGGGATCGATGTTCGATGGGTGCATGGTGGATAAGGTCGTTGCGTTTATAGCACCGGTAATTGTCGGCGGTGAGGATGCAAAGTCCGCAGTCGGCGGTCAGGGGGCAATAAGGATCGGGCAGGCGCTCCAGTTGTCCCGCATAAAGGTAGAACACTGTGGGAAAGACGTTATGGTAATGGGTTATCTCAATGAGGAATCTGAAACTGAAGGTTTTAGCCTTTAACTCCAGTCCACGCAAGGAAAAAGGTAATACTGCTCTTATCCTCAATCTGTTTATAGAAGGTATGCATAAGGCTGGAGCCGAAGTCGATTTATATTATAACTATAACCTCAAAATCAAGCCTTGCAGGGGCTGCTTCAACTGCTGGCTGAAAACACCCGGTGTTTGTTCTCAAAAGGACGATATGCAATGGCTTATACCCAAAATGCATGATGCAGATGTGTTAGTTTATGCTACTCCACTATACAGTTATGGAATGAATGGTCAGATGAAGAATATTATTGATCGTATGATTGTTCTGGCAGAGCCGTTCATGGAAGTGGTGGAAGGTCGGTCGCGTCATATCGCAGGAGATGGGGAAAAGCCGCGTAAAATCGTCCTTGTTTCGAACTGTGGTTTATGGGGTATCGACAACTTCGATCCACTGGTTGTTCATATGAAAAAGTTATGTCAGGACCCGCCGATGGAGTATGCAGGAGCGTTGCTGCGCCCGCACGGCGAGGCGCTTAGGGCTATGCTCGATGTGGGCGCACCTGTGGGAGATGTAATTGATGCGGCCAGGGAAGCTGGCAGACAGCTCATTTCAGATGATAAAATGTCGCAGGATACGCTCGGTGTTATAAGTCGCGATTTGCTTCCTGTCGAGTTGTATGTAAAAATGGCGAATGAGCAGTTCCGCAAAGTAATGGCGAAGCGTAAAGCGAAGAGCTAGCAGGAATCGAAAAATGTTTACTGGAATAATAGAAGAAGTCGGCAATGTCACAGCAGCTGGATCGAACCAGCTTACCGTTGCCGCTGAAAAGGCGCTGGATAAAACCAAGGTAGGAGACAGCATAGCTGTTAATGGCGCCTGTTTAACGGTAAAGGCACTTACCCCGTACTCTTTTTCCGTCGAGGTCATGCCGGAGACGCTAAAGCGTACAAATCTTGGGATGTTGCATAGCGGTGATCGAGTAAATTTAGAACGCGCGATGGCGGTCGGCGGGCGCTTCGGCGGGCATTTTGTGCAGGGGCATATAGACGGGACAGGCAAGGTTAGCGCAGTGAAGGTGGAAGGGAATGCACTGATTTTGAAATTTGATGCTCCCAAGGAAATAATGAGGTACATCGTCGAGAAAGGATTCATTGCAGTAGACGGCGTGAGCCTGACTGTAGTAGAATGTAACCCCACGCCGTTCAGTGTCTCGCTGGTGGGTATAACACAGGCGGAGACGACGCTCGGTGAACGCAAAGCTGGCGATGTCGTAAACTTAGAGGTGGATATTCTGGCGAAATACGTAGATAAATTGAGCCGAGGGGAATCGGGGATAACAAAGGAGTTTCTGGCCGAGCACGGGTTCATGTAGGGGATAACAGAGTATGGCACTTGCGACTATAAAAGAAGCAATTGAAGAAATTAAGGCCGGCAGGTTTGTTGTCATCGTCGATGATGAGGGCCGCGAGAATGAGGGCGACCTTGCGATGGCGGCTGAAAAGGTTGATCCGGATGCGATCAACTTCATGGCGAAGTATGGCCGCGGACTTATATGTATGCCGATAATAGGCGAGCGTCTCGATGAGTTGAATATCCCGTTGATGGTCGGGGAGAATACATCCAAGCACAACACTGCTTTCACTGTATCGATAGAGGCTAAGAGGAAGGTGTCCACCGGCATCTCGGCTTATGATAGGGCGGCCACCATCAAGGCCGTGCTCGATCCCGCTACCAGGCTGGAGGACATCGCACGACCCGGCCATACGTTCCCGCTGCGGGCCAGGGAAGGCGGTGTGCTGGTGCGGGCGGGGCATACCGAGGCCATCGTGGATCTGGCTCGGCTGGCTGGCTTGTATCCCGCCGGCGTTATATGCGAGGTTATGAACGAGGACGGCTCGATGGCACGTCTCCCACAGCTAGAGGTATTTGCGAAAGAGTATGATCTCAAGATTATCAGCATTACTGATCTGATCACCTATCGCCGCAGGCACGAGAAACTGGTCACTAAAGTGGCACAGGCTAATCTTCCTACAAAATACGGCCAGTTTACTGCTATCGCTTACAAGAGTACGATCGATCCCGATCAGCATGTAGCACTTGTGAAGGGCGATCTTTCGAGCGATGAGCCGGTGCTGGTACGTGTGCACAGCGAGTGTCTGACGGGGGATGTGTTCGGCAGCCTGAGGTGTGACTGCGGAGAGCAGATAGAAATGGCTCTGAATATCATTGCAGAGGAAGGCCAAGGGGTGCTGCTCTATATGCGGCAGGAGGGTAGAGGCATAGGCCTGCATAACAAGATCGCTGCCTATGCACTGCAGGATAAAGGTTTAGATACCGTCGAGGCTAACGAGTCGCTGGGTTTTCCCGCTGACCTCCGTGACTACGGAATCGGAGCGCAAATACTGGCGGACCTCGGCGTAAAGAAGATTCGCCTTCTAACAAACAACCCCAAGAAGGTGGTCGGGCTTGAGGGTTACGGACTGCACGTGGTAGAAACTGTGCCGTTGAGGGTGGATCCCAATCCGATCAACCTGCGCTACCTGGAGACAAAGCAGCAGAAATTGGGCCACATTTTAAACTTGAGCTCTTCAGATGAGCCTGATAAGGGCTGAGCTTAAGGAGGAGATTTATTATGGCTATGAAACTTGCCTTCATGGCGATAGTTCCGGGTGCTGATCCGGCGAAGCATCGAGCTGTTATAGCAACTGAGTTTGCTGAGCTGACGGTTGTGCTTGTGCCGAACATGCAGCAGGCGATAGAAAAGGCCAAACAACTGGCGTCTGAAGGATGCAGCGCCCTCGAGCTGTGCGGCGGCTTCGGTCACAGCATGACGGGGAAGATAGCAGAAGCTGTGAAAGGCAAGATGCCCGTCGGGGCGGTGCGCTTCGATTTTCACGGCGCCCTTGGTATGAGCGCTGATCAGGTTTTCGGGGGCTAGGATAGTTCAGGTTTATCGGTAAAGGAGGATGTAGTGAACAAGAAATATGAAGGTACGCTTG
>CAZWOG010000064.1:0-5236 GCA_964635685.1 uncultured Dehalococcoidales bacterium
TGCTCGCAGTGCCCCTGCTGAACTTGGGATACTCGAAAACGCCCATCGGGCCGTTCCAGATGATTGTTTTACACTTTTTCAACTCTCCCTCGAAAAGGTCGATAGTCTTATGTCCGATGTCCATGATAAACCAGTCGGTTGGTACTTTATCGATGGCCACGGTCTTCGATTTGGCGTTGGCAGCGGATTTATCGGCAACGACAACATCGACGGGCAGGAGGAGTTTAACACCCTTTGCTTTAGCTTTATCCATGAGCTTCCTGGCAAGGTCTAATTTATCCTCTTCGACTGAGGATTTGCCAACTTCGTAACTCATCGCTTTGAGGAAGGTCGCAACCATGCCGCCGCCGATGAGTAATATATTAACCTTCTCCAATATGAAATCGAGAACGCCGATTTTGTCACTTATCTTGGCGCCGCCTACAATGCTGGCGAACGGACGGACAGGGTTACTTAAAGCCTTGCCCATTGTTCCGATCTCTTTCTCCATTAAGAAGCCAGCGACCGACGGCAAATATTTAGCAACACCTTCAGTGGAAGCATGGGCGCGGTGGGCCGTGCCGAAGGCGTCGTTCACATATATATCGGCTAGCTTTGCCAGCGCCTTACAGAACTCAGGATCGTTCTTTTCCTCTTCATCATGGAAACGGAGGTTCTCAAGGAGCAGTATCTCTCCATTTTTAAGTTCGGATGCCGCTTTCTCCACATCTTTACCGATACAATCCTGCGTCGTGGCGATGGGCTTGCCGATGATTTCGGATAATCGTTTTGCTATTGGGGCCATCCTGAGCGAATCGACCGGCTTGCCCTTGGGGCGGCCGAGGTGGGAGCACAGAATCACTCGAGCCTTTCTGTCGACGAGGTAGCTAATGGTTGGAACTACTGCCTTGATGCGTATGTCATCCAGAATTTCACCGGTGTCCTCGGACAAAGGCACATTCAGGTCTACGCGTACCAGTACTCGTTTTCCAGCAACATCAATATCCCTGATAGTTTTCTTTTCCATGCAACACCTCTTAAGAACTCTCTTTTAGATAATTATCTTAATAGCTTGACTCAAATTTAGAAAGGCCTAATTCGGGTTAAGGATAATTTTACTTACTGTTCGCCTCCGTGACGGGCTAATATTCCCGATCCATCAGGAAGTCGGTCACCTCTTTTAGCTCCTTCCGAGTTGACGCAGACAGGCCTGCCTCTCCGAGTTCTTCTAACGCTGCAATGTAGCACTCTTGAGCCATATCTCGTGAATGCTCTTCAGTATGGAGCCTATTTAGTATATCGATTACCTGTCGAACTCCGGCCTGAGTTATAGCCTTTCTACTATATATATCTAACAATTTTGCTCGATCCTTATCGCTGGCATGTTCGAGTGCACAGATTATGGGGAGGGTCTTTTTCTTTTTATAGATATCGCTGATGGTTTCATCGCCCCAGATGCCCAGAACATCATCGATCATTTGATACGCCATGCCCAGTTTCCTGCCGAAGCGCTCGAACCTTTGCACTATCGCTTCGTCATTGGTCCCTATCAAGGCGCCGAGCTGTAGTGAGCAGGTGACGAGCGACGCTGTTTTGAGGTCGGTCATTAACAGGTAGTCGTCAATATTTATGTTAAATTTACTCTCGTACAAAATATCGAGGTATTGCCCTTCGCATAGCTCGAGACAGGTTTTATCCAGGATGCTTGCTGCCCGCAGTATTTTTTTAGGCGCTATCACTTTATCATCCAGCCAAGTGAGGGCGAGCCTTGACATTGAGTGCATAGCGTCGCCGACGTTTATCGCCTGCGGCTCGCCCCATATTCGCCATACGGTGGCACGTTGTCTGCGCTCTTTGTCGCCATCTTCGATATCGTCGTGGATTAGTGAGAAATTATGTACCAGTTCTACCGCTGCTGCTGCGGGGAGTGCCGAACGCCAGTCGCCTCCGACGCACTCGCATGCAAGGAGAAGCAATGTAGGTCTCACCAGCTTGCCGCCTGCGTCCTGCAGGTTACCCTGCTCGTCGATCCAGCCCATGTGGTAGCGCATCATGTCATACATAGCCAGCTTGCCGCCGTTAATGTTGGAGGCGAGCTCTTTTACTATGTCATCCCGGTAGCGATAGAATACTTTAGGCAGTTCCACTTAGCCTTCTTTTACAAAGAAAAGATATGATTAAATTACCTATTCGGCTTCGTCGGTAAGCTTACACTTAGTTCGGGGAAGGCTGAGACGATACGCTGCGCTATTCCCTCTGCATCGAGGTTATATTTTGCGCGGAGCACTTTCTGAGAACCGTGGACTACGAATTCGTCGGGTATCCCGATGCACTCGATCCGTGCATCCGACTTTGAGTTCTTTAAGAGTGTAGCAACCGCGCTGCCGAACCCGCCGCTGACGGCGTTCTCCTCAACCGTAACTATTCGCTTAATACGCCCGGCTATGTCAAATAGCAATTCGGAGTCTAGGGGCTTGATGAATTTGGAGTTTACCACCGTACACGCGACCCCGTCAGCCGCCAGCTTCTCCGCCGCCGCAAGGGCGTTTGAGACACTGCTCCCGACGGCGAAGATAGCCACATCGTTTCCTGAGCGCAATATCTCCCATTTGCCGATGGGCAGTTGGCACAATTCTTTGTCGAGCGGCACACCCAGCCCGCTGCCCCTGGGGTAGCGAATAGCGAAGGGGCATTTGGCTTGTACGGCGGTATACAGTAGATGCTGTAGCTCGTTCTCGTCCTTGGGGGTGGCTATTACCATATTGGGAATGAAGCTAAGGTAAGACAGATCGAAGCTGCCTTGATGGGTTTTCCCGTCCTCTCCCACTATGCCGCCACGGTCGATGGCGAAGATAACAGGCAGGTTTTGTATGCACACATCGTGGATTATCTGGTCCAGGGAACGCTGCAGGAAGGTGGAATATATAGCGACAATAGGTATGAACCCCTGTGTTGCCAGTCCTGCTGCGAATGTTACTGCATGCTGTTCGCAGATGCCGACATCAAAGACCCTGGTTGGGAATTCTTTCCTCAAGGGATTCAGGCCTGTGCCTTCAGCCATGGCCGCGGTTATTGCCACAACTTTTGGCTCCTCCTTGGCGAGGCGAAGCAAGGTTTGTCCAAATACTTCACTGAAAGAAGTAGTTTTCACTAACTTAGAGAAATTGGGAGAGACTCCGTGAAAACTGACGGCATCGTCTTCCGCCGGGCTGTAGCCTTTTCCTTTGGTGGTAACTACATGTATAAGCAGTGGGCGTTTATTATATTCCTTGGCGTGGGCGAAGGCCGCTTCAAGCTCGGTGATATTGTGACCGTCAATAGGCCCCATATAAGTAAAGCCCAGTTCTTCCCAGAACATTGAGGGGATAATCATTCCTTTAACCCCTTTTTCCACTCTAGCTATTATTTGGCGGAATTGACGTTCCAGCGGCATGCGGTTGACGACATATGAAGCATCTTTTTTCATGTGATAATAGCGCTTATCAAAACGGAGCCGCGAGAATTGCTTTGATAAAGCCCCTATGGATGGTGATATCGCCATTCCGTTATCGTTGAGAACAACTATTAACCGGCAACCGAGTTGGCCGGCATGGTTTATCGCTTCAAAGGCCATGCCTCCGGTCAAGGAGCCGTCCCCTATTACTGCAACTACGTGGTAATCTTCTTTTAAGAGGTCGCGAGCCTTGGCTATACCCAGCGCTGCAGAAATAGATGTGGAAGCATGTCCAGTGCTGAAGGGATCATGAGAGCTCTCATCTCGGTCTGGGAATCCGCTCAACCCGCCATACTGCCGAATATCATTGAAGCGATCTCTTCTCCCGGTGAGCAGCTTGTGTGCATATGCTTGATGTCCAACATCCCATATTATTTTGTCTACGGGGCTGTTGAAGCTGCGATGCAAGGCAATAGTAAGCTCAACCACTCCTAAGCTTGATGCTAGATGTCCCCCATTTGCGCTTACTGTGGTTAGAATCCTGTCTCTAACTTCAGCGGCAAGTTGTATCAATTGAGCAGGTGTAAGATTTTGTAAATCAGAGGGTTCGTTAATGTTTTCTAGAACCACGGTATTCTCTCTTTATGTTCAGTAATATCAAGTTTTATATTAACAATGGCTGTTGAGCGTTGTCAACGAATTTGTTTCCCTCAGGCTATTCTATTTTGTCCAGGCGGCGCTGGTGTCTGCCTCCAAGAAAGTCTGTAGAAAGGAAAGTTGTAACTATCTCTAATGCTAAAACTTCTCCTAATATGTCGCCACCAAGACACAGCACATTGGCGTTGTTGTGCGCTCGGCTGCGGCGGACACTGAAGATATCATTGCAGTTTGCAGCGCGTATTCCCTTGATTTTATTGGCGGCGATGCACATACCTATGCCGCTACCACAGATTAGGATTCCATATTCGGCATTGCCCTTTGAGACTTCTTTCCCTACCTTGATGGCTATGTCCGGGTAGTCTACCGACGCAGTATCGTTTGTGCCGACATCCTCAAATTTATGGCCTGTTTCGGAAAGTGATTTGATAATCGCTTGTTTTAAATTCAGTCCCCTGTGATCACAGCCGATAGCGATGCGCATTAAACCTCCTTTATTCTATTGGACATTTACATACGCTTTTAATTTGATCTCGGCTTATGGCGCCCTCCCTTATAATTTTGGGAGGATTAGTTGTCAAATCCAGAACTGTAGATGAAACGCCGATAGGGCACCGGCCTCCGTCTATAATCATATCAACCCTATATCTAAGCTGTTTGAATACATCTTCAGCTGTTAGCGGATTATTCCCACCGCTTATATTGGCACTTGTGCCTGTAATCGGGGCACCCAATCCTTTAACCAATGCTATAGGGACAGGGTGATTTGGTATCCTGACCGCAACTGTGTTACCTTCACCGGTAATCATGTTAGATATCGCCATCGATTTGTTCAATACGATAGTCAATGCGCCGGGCATAAATCGCTCAGCTAATTTCCAAGCAATTTTGGGGATACTCTCAGCTACAATCTTCATTTGGGATGTATCAGCCAGTAAAAGTGTAAGGGCGAAATTGCGTGGCCTGGCCTTCGCTTCATACACCCTTAATACCGCATCTTCATCAAAAGCATTGGCGCCGAGCCCATATATAGTGTCTGTGGGATAGACTACCGTTCCATCATTTTCTAAAACATTTATAGCCTGTTTTATTTTCTTTTTTTCCACTTTGAGGGGATTTATCTTAATCAATTTCATCTAATGTATATTTTCATCCCAAACATATATC
>CAZWOG010000065.1:0-5149 GCA_964635685.1 uncultured Dehalococcoidales bacterium
AAAAGTGTCCGCCGACAAACACATCCCTGGCTTCCCTAAGTAGCTCGCAATAAGGGCCGACTTCTATGAGCAGAGGGGGCAGTTGAGAAAGCCTCTCCTCCATCGCGCCAGAAGGCGGCTCTACGGAGTGCTTCTGTGAGCCCTTCGACAATTCCTCGCTCAGGTGACGCTTCGCTGCATTGGGTCTGAAGTCAACATAGGCAGGTTGTATTTGGCCGCTGACCCTAATAACCGCCTCGCCGCATTCCTGTATCCATCCATAATAGCCATCAGGCATATTAGCTTGGCTGATGCCAATAACTTGAGACAAATCTATGCCGCTGTATGCGCACACCGTGTAGGGCTCAGCACCGGGAACCTGACAAACTATGCTGTATTGTGTAAGAATGGTTTTTCTCCCAATCAGGATATTATTTTTCGCTCGGCCGGTGTTCTTAACCTCGCCGAAAAAGTACGCCGTCACAGAATCTACTATTGTACTTCTGAAACATAGACACTGTAATTTGTTGCTGGAGCAATCAAGGCACCACCACTACTGTAGTATGCTCCTCCGTAATTAATCTTGAAGTCTGCTACCATTCCAGTATCTAAGTCGTATACGTTTACCTTATCACTCCTCATGACATTTGTATTACCTGGAGGCCTCAACTCATACCAATCGACCGTTATTTCGATCAAAGACAGCTTAGTATTGCCTACATTTTGGACTCTTCCTGATATGTATGCCTCTAGATCAGAAGATGAATACGTATAATGTTCATATATAATTGCAGCGTCGTGGATGCTAGGCATTGGAGTAGCTGTAGATTGAGAATCTGTACTACATGCAAATGAAGAGACTAGAACAATGCTCAGTAGTGCTATTGTGGCTATTCTTATCAATCTCATAACTACTCCTTTTCCTTAAAGCCCCCTCTGGGTCTATTCGTAATTCACGAGGTGGGTACAGTTTAAATTGGTGGCGACTTTTTGTCAAAGACTTCTAATTGCTATAACTCAGCTTATCGACTTATAATGAATCCGCAATGTCGGAACAGAAAAAACAACTCCTCGTTCTCTTCGACGGCAACGCCCTGATCCACCGCGCCTTCCACGCATTGCCCCCGCTATCAGTAAGGAAGACGGGCGAGGCCACGGGCGCCGTCTACGGCTTTGCCAACATGGTTCTCAAGGTGCTCGGCGAGCTGAAGCCGTCCTGCTGCGCCGTGGCCTTTGACTACCCGGCCCCGACATTTCGCCATAAGGAATACGCCGAGTACAAGGCGCACCGCCCGCCGGCACCGGAGGAGCTCAAGAGCCAGTTCAAGCGGGTGCGGCAGCTGGTCGAAGCGTTCAACATCCCCAGCATAGAGCTGGAGGGCTACGAGGCCGACGACATACTGGGCACGCTGGCGCGCCAGGCGATGGAGAAGGGCATCGACACGATAATCGTCACCGGGGATATGGACACGCTGCAGCTTGTCTCTCCGCACGTGAAGGTGCTAACACCCAGGCCGGGTAAGCCGTTCAGCGACACAGTGCTGTACGACGAGGAGAAAGTGGTCGAGCGGTACGGACTCTCACCCGCGCAGATCGCCGATTTCAAAGGACTCAAGGGTGACCCTTCCGATAATATCGCCGGCGTGCATGGCATCGGCGAGAAGACGGCGACCAAGCTTCTGCAGCAATTCAAGACCATCGAAGGCATATACGAGCACATAGACGAGGTCGATACGGCAAAGGCCAAGAAAGCGCTGATTGAGGGAGAAGAGGATGCACACCGCAGCAAGAGGCTGACCACTATAGTCACCGACGCGCCAGTGAAACTCGATTTGGACGCCTGCGCCAGGACCGATTTCGACCGCGCCAAGCTAATCGACCTTTTCCGAGACTTGGAGTTCACCAAGCTCATGTCCAAGCTGGACGAGATCGGGATGTCAAAACAGGAGGCAAAGCCTGAAACGCAAGCAGTCGACTCCGATTATCGCGTCGTCGATACGGACGAATCTCTGGAGGAGCTTATTGCGACCCTGAGCAAAGCCGCATCGTTTGCCGTCGATCTGGAGACAAACAGCCTGGACCCGCTGTTCGCCAACATCGTCGGGCTCTCCTTCTGCGTCGATGAAAACAAGGCATATTACATACCGGTCGGCCACCGGACGGGGACGCAGCTGCCCTTCGATAAAGTAAGCGAACGGTTGAGGCCGGTGCTCGCGGATGCGAAGAGGGCCAAGGTCACACATAATGGCAAATACGATTCGACCGTGCTCATAGAGAACGGCATCGATATATGCAACCTGGCATTCGACACCATGATCGCAGCCTACCTGCTGGGCGAGAAATCGCTCGGACTCAAGGCGCTGGCCTTTAATCGATTGGGTTTGGAGATGACGCCGATAACCAGCCTCATCGGCACAGGGGCTAAACAGCAGACGATGGACTATGTTGCCATAGCTGACGCGGCCAGATACGCCTGCGCCGACGCCGATATGACACTAAGACTGGCGCATATCTTTGAAAAGGAGCTTAAAGAGCAAGGGCTCTGGAAGCTGTTCAACGATGTCGAGATGCCGCTCGTGCCTATCCTGCGTGAGATGGAGCGCGCCGGCATAGCGCTCGATGTGGAATCGCTCGGCGCCATGTCGCAAAGCCTGGGGCAGCGCATGAGCGCCATCGAGGCCGAGGTATATCAACTCGCAGGGCAGGAATTCAATATAAACTCGCCGCAGCAGTTGGGAATGGTGCTGTTCGAAAAGCTAGGATTGCCCAGCGGTAAAAAGACTAAAAGTGGATATTCCACAGATGCTTCGATTCTGGAGGGCATTAGAGGCGTTCACCCGGTCGTCGAGCTGATTCTGGAGTACCGCCAGCTCTCCAAGCTTAAATCGACCTATGCCGATGCCCTCCCCGCGCTCTTGAACCCGAAGACCGGCAGGATACACACAGACTTCAATCAGACGGGCACGACGACGGGACGGCTGTCGTCATCCGACCCCAATCTGCAGAACATACCTATAAAAGGCGAACTGGGTCTGCAGGTAAGGAAGGCCTTTATCGCCGGCGCGGGCTGCGTACTGCTCAGCGGCGACTACTCCCAGATCGACCTGCGCGTGCTGGCGCACCTGTCGCAGGACCCGCAGCTTCTCGATGCCTTCCGCAAAGGCGACGACATCCATCGCGTCACTGCCGCCCAGATATTTAACGTGCCTCCTTCCGACGTTGATCCAGACATGCGCAGGGTGGCCAAGACGGTCAACTTCGGCGTTATCTACGGCATGAGCGGCTATGGCCTCGAGCAGGCCACCGACCTGTCGCGCGCCGATGCTTCGCAATTTATCAAGACCTATTTCGATAGATACAAGGGCGTCGCCGATTACCTGGAATCGACCAAGCAGCAGGCACGCCAGCGGGGATATGTGGAAACGATGCTGGGCCGCAGGCGTTACATCCCCGATATAAACAATTCCAACGGGCAGATACGCATGGCGGCCGAGCGCATGGCGATAAACATGCCGATACAGGGCACGGCAGCCGACATCACCAAGCTGGCAATGATAATGGTGCAGCGCGAGATAGACAGACGGGGACTGGGGCAGGAAGGCAGCGGCTGCCGCATGCTGCTGCAGGTGCACGACGAGCTCGTGTTCGAGGTGCCTGTCGACGCCATCGAGGAAATGAAGCAACTCGTGCTGGAGATCATGCCGAAAGCATTAAAGCTGGACGTCCCGCTTGTTGCCGATGTGAAGGTCGGCGCAAACTGGGGGGAGATGGAATAAGAAATTATCACCCTCACCTAGCCTCTCCCCTCAAGGGAGAGGGAATTTTCAAAGAGGCGCAGGATTTGGTGGTGTCCCCCTGATTCCTTTAAAATCACCCAAGTTTGGGGGACCAAGGGGGTTGGATTAAATGTCATGATGCAGCTCGACCGGATGCTCCAGAAAAAGAGTCCCCTCTGGATTTCCCGATCAAGTCGGGCAATGACAGGGAGTTCAAGTAAGAGGTGTCCTTCCGCGGAAGGACCGGGGTTTTAGGGGTGTCCCCTAATTTAATAAATGTCCCCCAAAGTATGGGGGACTATCAGGGGGTTGATACAGCATGCCTGAGCTTCCCGAAGTCGAAACAATAAAACGAGACCTTGAAACTACAATAGTCGGATTATGCTTCACCGGCGTGACACTACACTGGCCGCGGATGCTGCAAAATTTAACTCCAGAGGCCTTTAATCGTCGACTTATATCCCAGTGTATAGACGGAATAACTAGACGCGGGAAATACCTCATTTTTCAAGTTTCGAACGGAGAGACCCTCATTCTACACCTGCGCATGAGCGGCTCGCTGCGCATGGACACCGCCTGCGACGACGATCCTTACATCCGAGCCATATTCAGTTTCGACAACGGAGCGAATTTATATTTCCGCGACCCGCGCAAGTTCGGCATGATATGGCTGGTCAAAGATGAGGAGCAGGTCGTCGGCAAGCTGGGACCCGAGCCCCTGAGTCCAAATTTCACAGCAAAAGAATTGCAATCGATTTTGAGAAAACATACAGCCCCTATCAAAGCCGTCCTCTGCGATCAAACCGTCATTGCAGGAGTTGGCAACATGTATGCCGACGAGGCCCTATATGCCGCCACTATACATCCAGACAGAGAAGCAAATAGCTTATCACACGACGAAATAAAGCGACTCCACCATGCCATTGGCGAGGTTCTCAAGAAAGCTATCAACAGTGGCGGTGCCAGCATCAGCGATTACCGCCGACCCGACGGAAAATCCGGTGAGGCGCAGTTCGTTTTCAAGGTAGCGCACCAATTAGGAAAGAAGTGCGACAAGTGCGGCACACCCATCGAGCGTATCCCCATACGCAAACGCGGCAGTTATTTCTGCCCCAAATGTCAGAGAAAAAATGATTAAAATTGCATAAAAACATCTTGACAACATGTGCCCACTTGTGGTATTTTAAATTTACGGCGACCTCCTTGGTGAGGCGTCGATGTAGTTAAAAAAGTTTTAAAAATACAAAATCGCTTGGATCGTTCGCGACCGAGACGCCATATTAGGGGTATTATATTAAGCCTTCTCGGTTGCGACTGTGAAGGCTTTTTTAATTCGGCTGATGTAAAAAAGCTATCACAAATCTGATGGGCATCAAGAATACCTGAATAAATCA
>CAZWOG010000066.1:0-5130 GCA_964635685.1 uncultured Dehalococcoidales bacterium
TATCCGCAGAACATCAAACTACCATAGCTTTTGAACTTGTCTGTGTAAACCACACTGCCCCTGCGGACCTTCTTCACTGTCAGACCCAGCAAGGTTTCGGCCGTCACATCGGGAACCACCGTCACCTGAACGATACCATTTCTCTCCAGGATCCCAAAGACAGGAACTTTTCCTGCAGCGCCATGGCCCCGTTTACTGACAATCTAAAAAAATTATAAAAAAATTATATTGACACAAGGACGCTTTCCCTTTATATTTCCACCATCCAGGCTGCAAGCGCTCGTGAATCAAAATTCGGCAGTCGCAGCGAAAGAAAAGCCAGGGTTCAATGGCATGAGGCTGATCCGGTGTGATTCTACCACGCTGACTGGACGCAAAGACTCGCCCCAGATTGTTTTCTACTATCGGTTGCTTCATCCGTAGAGGAGACAGGGCCATGGCCAACATCATCAACTACTGCAGGATGTTATTCAGGCCCCGGATACACCAGCGTTTCACAGTGAAGAGCGGCACCTTTGTCATCGTGTCGCCCGGCACCGATCAGGAACAGAGAGTCCAGATCATAGACATCAGCCAGGGCGGCGTGGCCTTCATCTACATGGGATCTCCGGAAGAGCTCGAGGAATCGGGCTTCCTGAAAGTGCTCGCCGAGGCGCCGGGTTTGGCGAAAGTGAATTTCGACACGGTTTCCGACAGGCCGACCTCCGAATCCCTGCGAACATCGGAACCCTTCCGGCGCCGGAGCGTCAAGTTCAAATGGATGGGCGTCCTGGAACAAGCGCAGTTGAAGTCCTTTATCAAAGAAGTCAGCATCGCCCCGAAATAACGCCACGCCCGTCTTTCCCGGTTCCGGGGTTTTCAGGAACTCTTTATGGTGATCAGCCTTTCCCGGTGCTTCTTGAAGTCGAATTTCAGAATCTCATTCCGGATATGTTCATCCATGTGCACGAATTTTACGCCGACGGTGTATCTTTTGGGTTTGCCCGGCACAGGTTTGCAGCGGACAACCTCTCCGTATAACTGGAGGATTTTTGCCGGATAGGCCTGGAGCACCATCCTGATCTCGAGGATATCCTCCTTATCGAAGGGTTCCTGCGCAATCAGGCCCATGCCGCTGGCGCTGATATTCAGCGGTTCGAAGTTCATGGAGACGAAGCCTTCCCGCTCCGGAACGGTGAGGCTGATCAAATAGTCCAGCTTGGTATTGAGCATGTTCAGCCATTTGCAGAGCCGTTCATCTTCCACCGCGGGAGGCGGTATGTCCTCGAAGACGATGCCGCCCACGGTCAACCGGCAGTTCAGATCTTCACATTGACTGGATAAAAGGCGACGGGCCTGAAAGGGCAGTAACGTGCTTGTGCGCTCGTAAGACCTCTGATCCTTTCTTATCATGTTTCAGTCTCCTACTTTTCCATCTTTTTAAGAAGATCCTGCAGCGGCTCATCTTCGTTGATGGTCAGCATATGTTCCATTTCCTGGCTGCTGAGGTCGGTCTGGATGAGGATGGCTTCCGTCTCGGTTTTGGTCGTGCGTTTCCTTGAGGCCGGCGGCGGCGCCTCCCCTCTTTCATCCGTCAGGGGCGACTGGTACAGGATATCCTGCGCCTCTTCCGGAGCGGGGCGGAAGACCTGTGAGTAGGGGAAAAAGGTTTTGCGGCTTTCGAGGTATTCATCGAAGTAGCGTTCGGACGTGAACATGCCTTCGTTTTTCGACATTTGAATGGCGCTGTTGAGCTGGTTCAGCTTGTTTTCGCGAATGATATTTTTGATCGACGACGTTCCGCGCACAATGGTCAGAAGGGGAACGCGGAATCCGGCTCTTTCAAGATGAACCAGTTGTTGAACGATGATCATGTTCAGGGTGAGCGAGAGCTGGTAGCGGATCTCGTTCTGGGCCTCCGGGGGGACGGCATTGCAGAGACGATAGATGGCCTCTTCCGGGGTGGACGCGTGCATCGTGGCAATCACCAGGTGTCCCGACTCTGCCGCGCTGAGCGTGAGCTTCATCGTCTCCGGTTCCCTGAGCTCGCCCACGACGATCACGTCGGGATTTTCCCGAAGCACATCGAGAAGTCCCTGCGCGAAGGAGGGCATATGGACGCCGAGTTCGCGCTGCTGGATGAAGGATTTGCGCGACTGGAACCGGTACTCGATCGGATTTTCGAGCATGACGATATGTGACTGACAGGTGTTGTTGATATCGTTGATAATGGCGGCAATGGTCGTTGTCTTGCCGACTCCGGTGGGGCCGCACGCCAGGACCAGGCCGAAATTCATTTTCGCGATTTCGTACAGGGAGGGGTGGAGATTGAGTTCGCTGATCGTCGGTATGGCTCCCGGAAGGACGCGAATCGCCAGACTCAAGCCCCGCGCGCTGGTGAAGATGTTGATCCTGAGACGGGCATGGCCGACGGACATGGCATAATCCACGGATTTTCGCTTCCGAAGATCGTCCAGTTGCCAGGGGTTCAGGAGCTTGACGACCAGATTGTCGACCTCATGATGACTCCACCGGATGGCGCCGTGAAATTCGATCTTGCCGGCCTTGCGCGATACCATCGGATGTTCGCCGGTGATGTATACATCCGACATTCCCTCCTTGATCGCGGTATGGATGATGCTTTTAAACTGTTTCATAACGTTCCCTCGGTTGTCTGTTTATAACCTGTGATTCCCGTTCCGATCGATATCGAGCCACCATCGGTCAGGGTCACCAATGCCTAAACAAATTCCTATATCAACTTTCCGTAAAAAGCAATAAAAAAGACGGGGGCATAAGCATTCCCGCGAGAGTCGGCGCGACCGGTCTGTTTGCCCAGCAATTTTCAAATAATTTCTTGACACGCAATCGCCTCGCCCGTTACACTTGCACCCGCAAAAAGCGCTTCCCCGTTGGAGGCGCGCGGATTTGACCATGACCTGTGGCTGTCGAGGGCAGGCGTCAGGGAGAAAGATATCCATGGACAGAACTTATGACGATGCCCCCACGCGCTACGAGATGAACCGTCTCGTCCGCAACGTCCTGACCCGTCATCGGGCCGATCTGGAATTGGTTTCAATTTCCTGCACGGCCCGCTTTGTCTATCTGTACGGCTATCTTGTCAAAACCACGAAACCGGGCTACAAGCCGACCGAGGTTGATCTCATTTTCCGGGAAATCGAGCAGATTCCCATGGTGCGCGGCATCGAAGCCGATCTGGAGAACTGGACCGTCAGTGCCTCAAGAGGCACGGGGACGTGGTTCATTGTCCCGAAAAGACGCGTTCTCCAACCCGCCACCGCCGCTGCTGATCAGGAAGAACATCGGATCGAAGAAGTCGAGGATATCAAAGACGTCCTCGACGATATAGAGAAAGAAAAACCGAAGACATAACCGAGAAAAAGCGGGGACATGACCCGATTTCGTCAGAAATCGGGATCGTGTCCCCGGGTTTTCTTTGCCATCCTTCCCCATCAGCAAATGGTGCAATATGCAAGTGCAATCTTCAAATTGAGAAAATAAGGTAAAAACCGTTGTAATCCAGTGACATGACCATGATAATCTGGGGACATGACCCGATTTTGCAGAAATCGGGATCGTGTCCCCGCTTTTCCGTCCCCTTTTTCACTTGACAGGTTAAGTGAATTATCGTAATGACCATTACGGTAATCAATATTACGAAAATGGGCAAAAGCCGTGAAATTCTACAACAGACAAACGGAAATGCAAGAGCTTTCTGCTATTTACAGCCAATCGGAAAGCGAATCCCGGATGACGGTCATCACCGGGCGCAGGCGGGTCGGAAAGACGATGCTGGCCCTGGAATTCTCCCGGGAGAAGCGTTTTGTCTATCTTTTTGTCTCCCGGAAGGCGGAGCATCTTCTCTGCGTGGAGTATCTTGAAGAGATCCGCAAGCGCTTCGCCCTCCCCGTCACGGGCGACATCCGGTCTTTCCGGGACATTTTCACCCTGCTTATGGATCTCTCCCGCCGGGAGCGCTTTACCCTGATCATCGATGAGTTCCAGGAATTCCTGAACATCAATCCGGCCGTTTTTTCAGAAATTCAGAAGCTCTGGGATCTGAACAGGTCGCAGTGCCGGATGAATCTCATCTGCATCGGGTCCATATATTCCCTGATGCACAGGATCTTCGAGGAGGCCAAAGAACCCCTTTTCGGAAGGGCCGACCGGATCATCACTTTGAAAGCTTTCAGTATTTCAGATATCTGGACCGTTCTTCAGGATCATGAATGCCGCGATCCGCAGAGCCTTTTCGCTGTCTATCTGCTGACCGGGGGAATGCCGAAATACCTCGAGCTCCTGACCGCAAATGCCGCCCTGACCAGGGAGCGGATTCTCGATTTTGTCCTGACGGCGAACTCCCCTTTCATCAACGAGGGGAAAAATCTGCTGATCGAAGAGTTCGGGAAAGACTACGCCATCTACTTTTCGATCCTGGAGCTGATCGCTGCCGGGAAGACGTCGCGGTCGGAGATTGAATCTGTCCTCCAGATCCAGGCCGGGGCATACCTGGCCAGGCTGGAAACGGATTATGCCGTCCTGTCGCGAGTGAAGCCGATCGATGCCAAGCCGAATGCCCGCCTTCAGAAATACCGGATTGCCGACAATTTTCTCAACTTCTGGTTCCGGTTCATCTTCCGGAACCGGTCGGCGGTGGAAACGGAAAATTTCGGTTATATCCGAGAGGTCGTCGACAGGGATTATGATACGTACTCGGGGCCCCTCCTGGAGAAGTTCTACCGGGAACTCTTTGCCGAAAAGAAGACGTACAACCGGATCGGCTCCTTATGGGAAAAGGGAAACAAGAACGAGATCGATCTGATTGCCGTCAATGATCTGGAGAAAAAGATGGTCGTTGCGGAAGTGAAGCTCAACCGCGCCAGGATCGATCTTGCGGCGCTGAAGGCCAAGGCGGAAAAGCTGCTGTCGTCCTATCCGGGCTACCATGTCGAATGGCTGGCCCTGGGGCTGGAGGATATCGGGGCGTATGTCAGGTGATCATCCAGAAAAACCGGGGACATGACCCGATTTCGTCAGAAATCGGGATCGTGTCCCACGGTTTTCCTGAGAAATAAAATCATCACCAGGCAAGAAAGAATCCATGGACCATCAGCAGGACATCATAGACCT
>CAZWOG010000067.1:0-5121 GCA_964635685.1 uncultured Dehalococcoidales bacterium
AAAGGCATCTGCCTTGCAGCTGTTAATCATATTACCAAAGATGACCCGACGTTCGTTCAAAACCATATAGATTTCATCATAAGCCAGATCGATAATAAGTCTGCGCAGGTTAAATTGGAAACCAGCGAAATCATCGCCAGTGCCGCCAAAGCCTTCCCCGATCAAGTCGTAAAGGCAATCCCCGGATTAATGGAAATATCCAAAGATGAAGGGACAATTGTCAGATGGGGCGCCGCTTACGGTTTGACTGAAATAGCGAAGAACAATCCAAAAACCAGAAAAGAATTAATCCGCTTTTTCAAAACAGAGGCCAAGAAGGAAAAACAGAGCTCCGTGCGCAATCTTTATCTTGAAGCATTGGCAGCGCTGGGAAAAGCCAAATAGCAGATATCCACTGTGAATCATAAATATCTCTATACGTAGCCTTGCGATTTAAATCTCTGGTATAATCCATAGAGCTATATTCCTTCACAATTGATATCAAACAGAGTCCTTACACGGAGAGGTGCTGGAGTGGCCGATCAGGCACGCCTGGAGAGCGTGTGTACTTTCGGGTACCGCGGGTTCGAATCCCGCCCTCTCCGCCATATTTCTTAATCCCTCGATATATCTAAATTTCGCACAATTTTAGAAAAACCATCGGGTTTCTATTGCATTTGGTGACATGATATGATACCTTTAAGAACTCTAAAATCTGAGCAGGTTAATATACACAAGGAATCGTACATATGAAAGTAACCCTAATCGAGCCCAAGACCCCTTTTATTAACATCTATTCCGCATTCATCAAACAGCTGCCGCTGCTGGGCCCCATCTACCTGGGAACCATACTGAAAAATGCCGGGCATGATGTTGTTATCTTTAATGAAAATATGAAAGACATCGACTATGACCGCATCAAGGATTCGGACGTAGTCGGAATATCCATTATGACATCCACCGCACCAAGAGGGTATGAGATATCTCAAAAAGTCAGGGAACTTAATCCCAGGGCCAGAGTTCTCATCGGCGGAAGCCATGCCACGTTCCTGCCGGAAGAAGCAGCTGAATATGCAGACAACGTGGTGACCGGCGAAGCTGAGTCAGTGATTATCGACCTTGTCGAACATAGAAGCAGCGAGAAGATCATCGCCGGCAAACCGGTGGAGAACCTTGATGAATTGCCTTTCCCGGATTTTTCTCTGATCCACGGCCTCGAAAAACGGAAGGTCACACCAGTATCCACCTCAAGGGGATGCCCGTTCGACTGCACGTTCTGCTCGGTGACTGCGATGTTCGGCAGGAAATACCGCTACCGCTCCACCGACAGCGTTATAAAAGAACTGTCCCGGATGAAACACCGCAAGATTTTCTTCTACGACGATAACTTCGATGCCAATAAATCACGTACATCTGAGCTTCTGCATAAGATGATACGGCACAAAATAACACCTCCATGGATCGCCCAGACCAGGGCCAGCGTCACCAGAGACGAGGAGTTCGTAAAACTGATGTCGAAGTCAAACTGCTGGCAGCTATGCATCGGATTCGAGTCGCTGAACCCGGATTCGCTGAAGAAATATAATAAAAAGCAGACGCCGGATGATGTCAAGAATTGCATCCGAGTGCTCCACAAATACAAGATAAGGGTGCACGGCATGTTCATATCCGATGGCTATACTGATATCTACAATAAGATAGGGGTGGACAGCCTGCAGCTGTGCGTGCTGGTTCCACTCATCGGCAGCAAACTTTACACCGCTATTAAGGGAAGTGGACGTCTGATCACCGACCGGTTCCCGAACGACTGGAAACTCTTCGATGGCGGCCACGTAGTGCACTGGCCTGACTCGCTTTCGCCAGCTGAAATGCAGCGTCAGACTATTAAAGCATTGGGCGCCTACTACTCCAGGGCCAATGTTGCCAAGCTCTTCCTTCAGGGTAAATTCCAGAGCTTTGCCATCCGACTTATGGGACATAACGTACTTAAAAAATGGAAGGCGCAGAACAAGGATTACGATAAGCAGTTGAGCAAGGTAAAATATGTGAATCAGACTCCCGGGTTCCTTCGGGGAAAGCTTTAGATTTGACCATATCATTGATACCCCCGCCAAAAAACGCGGGGGTATTTTTTTACCTTGACTCATATGCTAGAATAACCTAGTTTATGAACGAAACAAAGTACTGGGTGGGATTTTCACTGATACCGGGTATCGGGCGTGCCCGCATATCCAAGCTGGCAAGCTACTTTTCAAGCATGGAGCAGGCATGGCATGCCAATGCCGCCGAGCTGGAAGCGGCGGGGCTCGATGCCAAATCAGTGCAATCAGTACTATCCAATCGCTCCAAGTTATCGCTTAATGACGAAATGAGCAGACTGGAACGATACAAAATAAAAGCTATAACGATCGACGATGAAGCATACCCTTCAATGCTTAAAGAGATATATGACCCCCCGCCGCTGCTCTACATCAGGGGCAGCTTAGCCCCCCAGGACGAATGGTCGCTGTCCATTGTCGGCACGCGCTATCCTACGCACTACGGCAGGGAAGTGACGGAGCAGATAGCAGGCGCCCTTGCCGGCAACTGTATAACGATCGTCAGCGGGTTGGCTAAAGGTATCGATTCAATAGCGCACCGCGCAGCGCTGGATACCGGAGGACGCACCATCGCCGTGCTCGGCTGCGGACTGGATATCGTCTACCCCAGCCAGCATGCAAACCTGGCACGAGAGATAATGGAACAGGGCGCTCTTGTTAGCGAGTACCCGCTCGGCACACCACCGAAGAGGGAGAACTTTCCCCTCCGCAACAGGATAATGAGCGGCTTAAGCCTTGGCGTGCTGGTAGTAGAGGGGAAGAAGGACAGCGGCGCCAGGATTACCGTGGAACGTGCGCTGGAGCAGAACCGCGAGGTCTTCGCCGTGCCCGGAAGCGTGCTTTCTCCAACGAGCTGGCTCCCGAACCAGTTGATACAGGAAGGAGCCAAACTGGTACGGAATGCTGAGGATATTATGGAAGAGCTCAACTTGACCATGGCGGTGCAGCATGCTGAAGCCCAGGCGCTCATCCCGGCAACTGATTTAGAGTCTGTCATACTGCACTACATAACCGCAGAGCCGACTCATATAGATGAAGTGCGACGGCAATGCGCCCTGCCTATCGCCACCATATCCAGCACTCTGGCAATGATGGAGCTTAAAGGAATGGTCAGGCAGGTGGGTGGCATGAATTACGTAACAGCAAGAGAATCACGAGAAGAATACAAGGTGAAAATAGGATAATGACTAAGAAAACGAAACAAACAAAATCGGCAGCTAAAGCGAAATCGGCAAATAGAAGCAGGCTTAAATCATCTGGCGGCAATCTGGTTATCGTCGAATCGCCGGCCAAGGCCAGGACTATTACTAAGATGCTGGGCAGCAGCTACAAAGTGAAGGCTTCCGTTGGTCATGTACGAGACTTGCCCCAAAAGCGGCTGGGCGTAGATATTAAAGAAAAAACGTTCGCTCCCAAGTATGAAATACCTAAAGAGAAACGTGATGTAGTTAACGAACTGAAGGAAGCCGCCCAGAGCTCCTCCTCAGTATATCTGGCTACCGACCCCGACAGGGAAGGCGAAGCTATATCCTGGCACTTGGTGAAAGCTGTAAACTTGGACGGGATGCCGGTTAAAAGGGTGGTATTTCACGAGCTCACCAAGGATGCGGTAACAGAAGCTTTCAAACACCCGCGCGATATCGACATGGACCTTGTAAATGCACAGCAGGCAAGGCGCATCCTCGACAGGCTGGTAGGGTATAAGCTGAGCCCGCTCCTCTGTCAGAAGATCAGGCGCGGCCTTTCCGCAGGAAGAGTCCAATCGGTAGCGCTCAAGATGGTGGTCAACAGGGAACGGGAGATACTGAATTTCGTCCCGCAGGAGTACTGGTCTATCGATGCGCTATTGGAAAAACCAGCTACTAAAGAACAGTTCACCGCCGCCTTTATCGGGAATATGGATGGCAGTAAAATTGACATAAGCAGCAACGAAGCGGCATCCAAACTTATTGAAGAGCTGAAAAACGCCGCTTACAAGGTCGCCGATATACGAAGAAAGGATGTGCTGCGCCAGCCGGCGGCACCGTTCACAACCAGCACCTTGCAACAGGAGGCCTGGCGCAAGCTCCGCTTCAGCGCACAACGCACCATGTCCATAGCTCAGCAATTATATGAGGGATTGTCTATGGGCAAAGAGGGCTCGGTAGGTCTCATTACATATATGCGCACCGACTCCATCAGAGTAGCTCCATCAGCGATAGAGGAAACACGTACATATATTCAGGGTAGATTCGGCGATGAGTTCCTGCCAAAACATGCCCGCGTCTTCCGTAAAAAAGCTAAAGGGGCGCAAGAGGCACACGAAGCTATCAGGCCGACATCAGTCGGGCGGGAGCCGGCTTCGATCAAGCCTCACCTTACTCAGGACCAGTTCCGTTTATATGAACTGATCTGGAAACGCATGGTATCCAGCCAGATGTCGGCCGTAATAATCGACACGACCACAGCCGACATTGAGGCCAATCCGCAAAAAGAGGGGAACGCCTATTTATTACGGGTAACCAGCTCCGCTACGAAATTCCAGGGCTTTACCATCCTTTACAGCGAAGGTAAGGACGAGTCCGACGATGAAAACAACAAAACGCCTTTGCCAAATATGATAAAGGGCGATCCTCTCACACTAATAGACCTTAAACCTGAGCAGCATTTCACTCAACCGCCTACCCGTTATACTCAGGCGACACTGATAAAAGCACTCGAGGAGTGGGGCATCGGACGGCCTTCAACCTATGCACCTATCCTGGCTGTCATACAGGACAGGGATTACATCGTACAGGAAACCGGACGTTTCCACCCAACCGAGTTGGGCATGACCGTCAGCGATCTGCTCAGCGAGCACTTCCCAAATATTGTCGACTTTGGATTCACGGCACAGATGGAGGAAGATCTGGACCTCATCGCGCAGGGGCAAAAGGAGTGGGTCCCATTCCTCAGTGACTTCTACGGACCGTTCGAGAGCACGCTTCAAGCGGCTAAAACTAAAGTGGACAAGGTGCCGGATGAGCCGACAGATGAGCTTTGTGAAAAATGCGGTAAACCAATG
>CAZWOG010000068.1:0-5102 GCA_964635685.1 uncultured Dehalococcoidales bacterium
TGTTCTCTCAGCTGGCTTACCAGATTGGAAATCATACCGCCCGGTATCTGGTGCGATAGTACGCCTGTGTCGATAACCGATGTCTTGCTGCTGTCAAACAAATGTCGGTATTTGGGCGCGATCGTTTCCAGATACTCATCCAGCTTTAATAATGTTTTCAGATTCAGTCGAGTGTCCCTGTCCGTTCCGCTGAGAGTGGCGACTATAGGCTCTACCGCCGGCTGTGAAGAGCGCAAGCCGAAAGGTGCCAGGCAGCAGTCGACGATATCCACCCCGGCCTCGGCTGCCTTTAGATAAGTCATAGAGGCCATACCGCTGGTGTAATGGGTGTGAAGTTCGATGGGTATTTTAACCGCCTGTTTTAAAGCTTTCACCAGGTCATAGGCATCATATGGGGACAGCAACCCGGCCATGTCTTTTATACAGATGCTGTCTGCGCCCATGCTTTCGAATATCTTGGCTTTATTGACATAGTATTCAATGGTGAAAACAGGGCCGCCAAGCCTTGGCTCGGTAAGGGTATAGCTGAGACAGGCCTGTATATGCTTGCCGGCCTTCTTTATTTCTCTGAAAGAAGCTTCAACATTGCGCTCATCGTTCAGGGCGTCAAAAACACGGAAAATATCGATCCCAACCTCAGCGGAGTGCTTTACAAACGCCTCCACTACATCGTCGGCATAGTTGCGGTATCCCACCAGGTTCTGGCCGCGGAGCAGCATCTGCAAGGGGGTTTTGGGCATAAGTTTCTTAAACTTGCGAACCTTCTCCCACGGGTCTTCGTTGAGGAAACGGGTCATCACATCGAATGTGGCTCCGCCCCATACTTCCAGAGCATGAAAGCCTATGTTATCCATCTCTTTGGCGATGGGCTCCATATCCTCCATCCTCATCCTGGTGGCAAACGATGACTGGTGCGCATCTCTAAAAGTGGTATCCATTATTTTTAAGGGATTCTTCTTTGCCATTTACGCTCATCTCCTTTGTGTTGGGCGGGGGTTGCACAACCGTAGCTGCCAAGTTGCGCGCATTCTCATCATTTCACCCACACCCCAGTATTTCCAGTTGCTGGCTATTATTATGGGACGCGGCTTTTCGGAAATTTGCAGCACTGCCGCTTGGGTTTCTGTTTCATATTGGTCGATGGCAGCGAGAATCGCTGCTATCGTTGTCCTTTTATTTTTCATAGCCCCTCTTAAAGCGGGATGTTGCCATGCTTCTTCGGCGGGTTGGTGTCTCGTTTGTTCTGCAGCATATCGAGCGCTTTTATCAGCATAGGCCGCGTCTCTCTAGGATCTAGTACATCATCGATGTATCCCCGGGCTGCTGAGACGTATGGATTGGCAAACTTGTCCTGGTATTCTTTAACCAGTTTTTTCTTTGCCTCAGCCTTGTTTTCAGCCTTCTGAATCTGTTCCCTGTATATAACGTTCACAGCGCCGTCAGGACCCATCACAGCGATTTCAGCTTGTGGCCACGCGAAGTTCATATCACCGCGCAGATGCTTGCTGCTCATTGCTACGTAGGCGCCGCCGTAGGCCTTCCTTGTAATTATGGTGATCTTAGGAACGGTTGCCTCGGAGTATGCATAAATTATTTTGGCTCCGTGCTTGATTATTCCACCGTATTCCTGATCTACGCCGGGCATATATCCCGGGACGTCAACGAAGGTGATTATGGGTAGATTGAAGCAGTCAAGGAACCGTACAAAGCGAGCAGCTTTCAACGAAGCATTAATATCTATAATGCCTGCGGCTACTGCCGGCTGTTGAGCTACGATGCCTACCGAGCGGCCGCCCAATCTGGCGAATCCGGTGAGCATGTTCTTGGCGAAGTGCTCGTGAACCTCAAAGAACTCGCCGTTATCGAATATCATTTTGATAACGTTCTTCATATCGTATGGTGTAGTGGGATCATCGGGGACAATGGCCAGCAGTCCCGGGTCCATCCTGTCAGACGGGTCGGTTGTTTCAACGAAGGGTGCGTCCTCCATATTATTTTGAGGGAGGTAGCTTAGCAGGCGGCGCACCATTTCCAGATATTCCTTGTCGTTCTGCGCAACGAAGTGGCATACGCCGCTGTGTGAGGCCTGGGCCATTGCTCCGCCAAGTGCTTCATGGGTAACTTCCTCACCGGTGACGGCTTTTATGACATCGGGGCCGGTGATATACATCTGGCTGGTTCCCTGGACCATGAAGATGAAGTCAGTGAGGGCAGGTGAGTAGACCGCGCCTCCTGCGCTTGGACCCATGATGACCGATATCTGGGGAACTACGCCTGATGCCAGGGTATTTCTGAGGAATATCTCCCCGTAGCCTGCAAGGCTCTCTACACCTTCCTGGATGCGGGCTCCGCCTGAGTCGGCAAGTCCGATGAATGGAGCTCCATTTTTCACGGCGAGGTCCATGACCTTGCATGTTTTCTCTGACATGACCTCTGAGAGTGAGCCGCCGTATACGGTGAAGTCTTGAGCGAACAGATACACCAGGTGGCCGTTTATCGTGCCGTATCCAGTTACTATCGCGTCGCCGGGGTGTTTCTTATCGGCAAGGCCGAAATCAGTGCATCTATGAGTTACAAAGGAGTCCAGTTCTACAAAGCTGCCTTCATCTAATAATGTGGCTATTCTTTCGCGGGCGGTCATTTTGCCCTTATCATGCTGGGATTTGATCTTGTCTTCGCCGCCGCCCTTCTTTGATTCTTGCCTGCGTTTGTTAAGGTCGTTGATTTTATTTTCTATCGCCATTTTACCTCCGGGAGGCAATATTATTAAAACAGACATAGATATTATATACTTACCAACATTGGGAATGCAAGGATTGTGTATTTCTTCACAATGCATTTTAAATCAATAGATAAGGATAGAATTCTCTTACTGCTCAAACAAGAATATTATAGAAAGTGGCGAATCGCATGACGGCTTTAAAGTAATTAGTCACGTAGAATAGTCTGCCCTGCTGTGGATATATAAATATATGTAATGATTACAGGGTTATATTTAGCGCCGCTTCTCCCGGGAGGAAATTGCCTCATCTATAAGAAGAATTTTTAATGCCCTCTGGGCAATCGGTATATCGATCATCTTGCCGTCAAGTGAAGCGGAGGCGAAGCCTTTTGCCCTTGCTTCCTCAAAAGTGGTGACAACTTTTTTAGCATATGCTATCTCTTCTTCCGTGGGGCGGAAAGTTCTATTTACTATATCTATTTGGCTGGGATGAATTACAAACTTGCCGCTGAATCCCAGCTTGCGAGCAAGGTTGGCCTCACGTATCAATCCCTTCTCATCTTTGAAATTGTTATATGGTGTGTCAATAGCGGAGACCCCGGCCGCCCTGGCTGCTATTACTATTTTAGTCCTTGGGTAAAGCAGCTCATAGTCTTCTTCAGAACGAATCATCCCTGTTTCTAGTATAAGGTCGTTGGCACCGAATATGATGCCGTTAATCCTTGGCGAAGAACTGGCAATCTCATAGGCGTTAATCAGTCCTAAAGAGTTTTCAATCCAAGGTAGTATCCTTATATATCCCTCGGCCAGTCCTCTCTCTTTCTCAAGCCGTGTCACTATCTCGGCTACTTTCTTTATGTCCTGGCCTGTGGATGGTTTGGGTTGACTGATGCCATCAATGTCACGTATGATCACAGCTTCTAGATCCTCTTGAGTCAATCCGCTATCGAGGGGGTTTATCCGGACGTATACTTTGCTACCATTGCCTATTATTTTAGGAAGCCATTCCTTCACTATAGCACGGGCACGGGCTTTTTCTTCACGAGGTACCGAGTCTTCCAAGTCTACGACAATAATATCAGCGTTCATATGCATCGATTTCTCGAGCATATTCTCTCTGTTACCAGGTACTGAAAGGAGAGTTCTTAACAGTTCCATTTTAGTCCCCTAATGGTACTATCTAAAATTACTTAATATATTATAAAATATTATAATCATTTTGTCAAGGGTTTTAATCGTGACATGCTTATGTTAGAATCTGTAACTATGAATGAAGGCCTAAATGGATATACATTTTTAGGCGGCAGGGAATTCTGCTGGGGACGGAAAACATATATTATGGGCATACTCAACATCACCACTGATTCATTCTCTGAGGATGGTGTGGGCAATGATATGGAAGCTGCTCTGGCACGGGCGAAACGCCTTGTTGCCGAGGGCGCCGATTTAATAGATATTGGCGGTGAATCTACGCGTCCTGATTCTAGACCGGTTACAGCAGAGGAAGAGATAAGTCGGGTATTACCGGTGATTAAAATGCTTTCTAATGAAGTCGATGTGCCTGTTTCTATTGATACATACAAGTCGGAAGTGGCGCGGCTTGCTCTTAAGGCCGGTGCTAATATGATAAACGATGTATGGGGTCTTAGGCAAGACCCGGATTTGGCTCATGTCGCCGCGGAATGGGGTGTGCCGCTGATTATTACGGCTAATCAGAGGGATATGCAATATGATAATATCATGACTGCGGTTGTTGATTCTCTGATAGCTGGCATGAATCTGGCGTTGGATGCTGGAGTAGCTTGGGAGAATATTATTATCGATCCCGGCATCGGTTTTGGCAAGACGCTTGAGGGGAACCTTGAAGTCCTGCGCCGTTTAGGTGAGTTGAAATCGCTTGGCAGGCCGATTCTGCTTGGCACATCGCGGAAATCGATGATCGGGCTGGTGCTCGATCTGCCTGCCGATGAGCGTTTGGAAGGCACAGCTGCCACTATAGCATTAGGAATCGCTAATGGGGCTGATATGATAAGGGTTCATGATGTGCTGCAGATGAAGCGTGTGGCTAAAATGACGGATGCGGTTATCAGAGGGACGTGGTAGCCTATGGATGTTTACTTATCCCTCGGCTCGAATTTGGGAGATCGACGGGCGAATCTGAAGAAGGCACTCAGGTTGCTGGGAGAGAGTGTCGAGATTGCCGGCGTATCGTCGGTCTATGACACCAAGCCCGTCGGCGTAGGGGAGCAGCCGCGATTCCTTAACCTAGTATGTCGCGTGGATACTGATGTCGGGCCGGTGCAACTGCTTTCGCTTATTAAAGGTATAGAGTACAGCATGGGGCGTGATCTAAACCTGCGTAACGCTCCACGCATCATTG
>CAZWOG010000069.1:0-5047 GCA_964635685.1 uncultured Dehalococcoidales bacterium
TAGGTGGCCACCAGCCTTGGCCCCCTCCACTACCACGGCATCCGGCTTCTTGTTGTACTGTTTCCACTTTCTGCATATGATGCTGAGCGCTCTTGCAGAGGATACGATTGGAACCAGTTTACTGGTATGTCCCGCAGTGATTATGGGAAGATCCAGAGGAAGTCCTGCTCCGCATATAATCAGATCCGCGCCTTCCTCGGCTGCAGTTCTGACCAGGTTTTCGTAGTTGGAAAGCGCAACCAGCACGTTAACGCCGATGACGCCATCGGTCATTTTCCTGGCTTTTCTTATCTCATCGCGCAGCGCCTGCTCATTTAACTTTACAAACTCCGATCCGGGTCGATTCTCGAATTCCCCAAGTCCGACCGTGGAAATGACGCCAGCACAGCCCTCTTTGGCCACAGCGGCAGCAAGGTTGGCTTTGGACACCCTGACCCCCATCCCGCCCTGGATAAAAGGAAGGTTAACTTCCAAACCACCGATTACAAGTGATGGTAATTTATATTTACGCATAGACTTATGAGTTACCAGCTAAGTTCCCTTGAGGAAGTATAACGCTGTGAATCGGGGATATCAATATGGGCTGAATTCCAAAAACCCTATTCCCTGTATCAAACGCTTGCCCAAGATATTCGGCAGCGATTTCTATGATCACCGTTAGTCGAAAGCCTGCCGCTCGCTTCAGTCCCATCTCCTTTTTAAACAACCAGAATCCACCTCTCATTTTATACTGTTTCACTGAAATTTAATACTATTTTGGAACCGGAAAACCAAATTGAATTCTACATCTTTCAAAGTAAACATGGAGTAAAGAAACTACAGGTTACCATACAGACCCGTTTGTGGTCGATACATTATCGACGATAGATAAACTATGCTTGATAAATACGCAATTAGAGCTATAGGGCTATTGACATGAGGTCATGCAATAGAGTATAGGTTTAACCACCACACCGACGGAGGGAAAGCGGTATGTTGAAAGAGTACAGTCTAATGGGCAAAGTAGCCATAGTAACAGGTGCAGCCCATGGCATAGGTAAAGGAATCGCCCTGACGCTGGCCGAGGCCGGTGCCGATATCGTATCCGGCGATATACACACCGATGAAAACAAAAGGCTCGCCGCTGAAGTTCAGGCGCTGGGTCGTCACTGCCTCCCATTAACTGTAGATGTCACGGATGAGATTCGGGTGCAGCGTATGGTAGAGGAGACATTGTCGAGGTTTGGCAAGATAGATATACTGGTGAACAACGCAGGGAAGGGCAATCGCCGCGTAGTTGTTCCGCTTGAGGAGCAGAATATCAAGCCAATAACCGACGAGGACTGGGAATCTGTGATGAACCTCAACGTCAAGGGCATACTGCACTGCGCTCGTGCAGTGGGTCCTTATATGATCAAGCAGCGCAAGGGGAAGATAATCATCATCATATCAGCCACCGCGGTGGCCTCTTTCGATTACAACAGTTTGTACTGCATAAGCAAGGCCGCCGCTGCCAGGTTCACCCAGACGCTGGCGCGGGAATGGGCTCCATATAACATCAACGTAAACGCTATTGGCCCGAGCTGGACGCTGACAGAGGCTGCAAAAGTGATGCTAGATCGCAAGGGCGAGGACTATTTCAGGCGGGAGATGGCCAGGATACCGCTGGGTCGTCCTTCCGAACCGCGTGAGATCGGATTGCTCGCCGTGTATTTGTCCTCGGAGGCATCTGACATGGTCACCGGGCAGAACATATATATCGATGGCGGCCTCACAGGTGCAGTTTGATGTCATATATAAATCGAACGAATTGCAGAGAGGGCTAAGATGAAAATATCGCTGGTGTCAGTGGCACAATCGGTGCCTGGTTTTGAGGACATATGGTTCGGGGTGCTGCGCAACAGTTTCAGCAAAGCGTTAAGGCCTGATACTGATGTGATACCGAAGGCACTAAAGGTGGGATTAGCCGACCCCAAGGACTTCGTCAGCCACTACTACTCATTCCTGAACTCCGCGAGCATAGTGGAGGCTGTAATCGAGTCCGAGCGACAGGGCTGCGACGCCGCAGTGGTGGGCTGCTTTGGCGACACAGGTGTCAGGGAGGCACGAGCGGCGGTGGACATACCAGTCATAGGCCCAGCCGAAGCAACGATGCTGCTCGCCTGCCAGCTGGGGCGCAAGTTCGGCATCATCTGCGCCAATCTGCCTGGGCTGGTCGCCGACCACGAGGAGCAGGTGCACTATCACGGCCTCTACGACCGCCTTATCCCCAACGGCATCAGGCCCGATATACACAAGTTCGAGGACACATGGAGCAAGAGCTTCGTCGACCCCAAGTTCGCCGCCGATGGCGTGTCCGATCGTGCGCGCGAGATGGTGGCCGACGGCGCGGATGTAATCATCATCGGCTGCTGCGGCATCGGGCCATTCTGCAGCCTGGCCGGTCTGCACAGCATCAGGGTCGGCGACCGTAATATTCCAATACTCGATGCCCAGCTCATTGCCATCAAGACCGCCGAGATGGCCGCCGAACTGCGCACGAGCATCGGCCTGCCATACAACAGCCTGCCGCGGCCTTCAGCGAAGGACTTCGACCGGGTGAGGGACAGATTCGGTCTGCCAAGGTATAATAAGGATTGATGTCATGCAATGTCATTAACGAGAGGTGATTGTGAGTAATTTAAAAAGGGAGAGGCCTGGCAAGACCGAGCACTATCTGAACAGGGCCAAGGTCGCCGCAGAGAGAAGCACCTGTCTGAGAAGGAAGGTCGGAGCGGTGATAATCAGAGACGATACGGAGGTCAGCTCCGGTTATGTGGGCTCACCGCGCGACACCGAAAACTGCATCGATATCGGAAGCTGCATCAGGATCGAGCTGGGAACCCCATCCGGCGAACGTTATGAGCTGTGCCGCAGCGTCCACGCCGAGCAGAACGCCATCATCAATGCCGCACGGACGGGGGCAATAGTTTTCGAAGGCGAGATGTATATTTCCAGCGAGTTGATCGGCAGCGGATACACGCAGAGCAAGTCTAAAATGACGCAGACGAACCAGCCGTGCGCCCTCTGCGTGAAGGAAATTATCAACGCGGGAATTAAAAAGGTTTACATGCGGGACGAGTTAACCGGTGAAATAAAGACATATACCATACCACAGCTGACCAAGATGCTCGATACCGAGTTGAGAAGGCTGGGGGGCAAGAGCACGAAACCGAAGAAATAGAATCAAATAAATAATCCATCGAGGTAAATATGGCTTTCGGATCGAAGAAATATAAAGTAATCTCTAAAGGAAGAAGCGGGCTCCTTTATAAAGAGGGCGATAAAACAATCACCGTGGATTCCGAACTCTTGTCCGAGTCTCTGGGGGTAGCTATTTTCACCAATAGCATCAAGTCCTGGGATCCCCCATTCAATGAAGAGGTCCTATCGGAGGAAGAGCGCAGCCGTATAATTGACAATATTAAGAAAGACCTCGAAAGACAAAAACGCAAAGTTATTCTAGTAGGTGACGGTATTATTAACGAAACTACGCCGGCCCCGACTGACAATTCAGAAAAAACCGAAACGCATATAGAGATAGAATCCTATTAATCTTATGAGGCGACGCTATTCTTCCCGCGAGAGGCTACCGCCCACCACACCCCTACACCCACAAGACCCACGCCGGATGCGATCACCATATACATACATATATCTTGCATGTTGTTCACAAAGCTGCCCGCGGCGTCGATAGCAACCTCATCAGCTTTTTCTAACATCACTGCCTCGACTCCCTGATGCCCAGAGGTATTTATAGCGTCATGTATCTCCGATTCACCCCACTGCGACCAAGTGAGCATCACTCCCAGGAACATAACCAGCGACACAAAGAACAGGATAACGAGCGGCCCTGCTGCACGGGTCTTCCAGCCACGTCCGCCCAGAAAACCGATACCGATGAGGATCACGAACGGCACTACCCACAGCACCCACAGCAAAGTCCGTCCTACACTTATCCAGTGACGTACATCGTCGAAATTCTGCAGCCCATTCGGATCATCCGACATCGCTTCCCGCATATCGTCCTGATCGAACGTATAACCATTATGTATCCAACCACGAACGTCCTGTAGATCCTGTACGCTCTCTGCACTCATATCAGCATATAAGTCGTTCTGCGTGTATGTCCACCCGTCGCCAATCCATTCTCGCGCCTCGTCCAGATAATCCTCGTTGCCGGGGCCGAGCAGGGTTAGCAATGTTTCATCGGTCACACGTTGTTGGATAGGGAAACTGACCTCAAAATAGTTCCTATCACCAGAGAGATATGGTATTACCTGATCGATAGCAGTGTCTAATTGCGCCTTCAGCCATTGCGGTGTTAGTGAATCTCTAAGCGCAGCTTCGATTTCATCCTGGGTGATATCTACATCCGGAGGTAATGCAGGCAAGTTTTCATAGTAATATCCAGCGATATATGACAGTAAATCATCATATATACTTAAGAAGGCACTACCAGCGAGTATATTGTCCTTCATCGCCTGGCCGACATCATCCATCCTATCCTTTACTGTAAAAGTATAGGTAAAACCAGGTTCATTATCGACCACGTATGGTATCAACACATTCGTTACAGATTCGAACTGCTGCTGCAGCCACGAATCCGGGAACGCCTGCTCAGCAGCAGCAACTATCTCATCGTGGAGCTTATCAATATCGACGGGCAGATCAGCCGTATCTGTGGTATCTATCTCATCAAGGGCTGCCGGCAGGATACTATCATAAATGTAGTTGTACATATCAGCCTTTATCATTAGGTTGTTATAGAAGTCGGGATTGGCAGCCGTATTACTAACAGCAGTCACGGGAACTGCTGCGACTATTAATACGATAAAGATGAGAATCAACGGCAGGGTCAACGCTCTTCTTAACCATATCATGACAGCTAACGATCTCCAATACTTCTTAATGTATTATCAGACATATTTCCTCTTATTTCAATAATTCAGAACTAATAAATCAGAAGGTTTTTTGGCATTTTGTGCAAACAAAAGAAGAGACGATCACTTCCACCTCTTCTCCTTTT
>CAZWOG010000070.1:0-5030 GCA_964635685.1 uncultured Dehalococcoidales bacterium
GGATTTATCAGCCCATACCTTTTTCATCTTTGGCCTTGAATATCGTGCAATCATACTAATTCCTTTTCCTAATCGAGTTTATATATGTAACTTACTTCAAACCTTCAGTTAGTTTCTTACGATATTGCTTATACGCAGCCCTTATTTTTGCATCTTTTAAAGAAATAATTGCGGCGGCCAGTAAAGCAGCGTTTTTCGCCCCGTCGATTGCTACGCAGGCAACCGGTATGCCACCGGGCATCTGCACAACTGCATACAGTGCATCCACGCCGCTCAATTTACTCGTTGCCAGAGGAACGCCAACAACCGGCAGCGTAGTCCAGCTAGCTATAACCCCTGGCAAATGAGCTGCGCCTCCGGCACCGGCAATAATTACTTCGATCCCCCGCTCCTCAGCTTTTAGTCCATACTCTCGGGCTTTATCAGGCGTTCTATGAGCAGAAATAACCGATACCTCATACTCGATGCCCAGTTGCTGTAAAACCTCCAGCGCCGGCTGCATTAAAGGTTCATCCGTCTTGCTCCCCATTATTACACCAACTAATGACATATCCAACCCCCTGTAGAAAAATCATGAGTAAGCGGGCCTGCTTCCCAGCAAAGCCCAGCAACCATAACTCCAAAAACGATTGCTCCTCTTAATCATGCTATAGCAGAAACGCGGACATCTTGTATATATCTTCAATAGTATACGCCCAATCTCCAAGCCAGGCATCAACTCGGAATCCACGACTCTCTGATAGCTAGTGAAATCGGCTGTCTTCGACTTCAATACATTGGCAATCACGGGAGCCGCTAACTTAGCACTCTTAACAGCATAGAATATACCCTCGCCGCTCAACGGATGGATCAGACCTGCAGCATCACCGACGAGCAGAACATTGCCTCTCTGAATAGAACTCCCTCTCCTTCGCATCGGCATCACATGACCGCTGAAATCTACAATATCGTATTCTCCAAACTGCTGAAGGATTCGATCCAGGTAAGGTTTGAACATCCCCGACAATCGAGCCGGACCGGTTACCCCCGCAGAAACATGGCTCTTCTTAGGGAAAACCCATCCATACCCACCGGGTATCCGACCTAAATCGACGCTGATGAGAGAGCCCAGATCATCAAGCTTCTCTTGGCTGACAGAGACCTCCGCTTCCAGCGCAAGCTCTCTTTGAGCGTCTTTCATCAAACCCATTTTCGAAGCTACCATGCTATTAGCACCATCAGCGCCAACGGCTACCCTTGCACGAAAAGGACCTTCCTTAGTAAGCACCTCAACTTGATCCGTCGAAGCAGAAATTTGTTCTGCCCGCAATCCGTCGATAACGATCGCACCAGCATCTTGAGCCTTCTTAACCAGAAGATAATCGAAATCTCTGCGCATAACCAGATGAGCTAAAGGATCTCTATATTTCTTAACACAAAAATCACCGAGTTGGTATGAAATCTTCATACCATAGGCCACCCGCTGTGTAACAGGGCTGATATCAAAATCGAGCAGCGCATGGGCGCGAAAGGTAACACCACCGGCACAGGTCTTATTGCGAGGCAGCCTCTCTTTCTCAAGAATCAGTACCGATATCCCGCGACGAGCTAGCTCATAGGCTAATGTCGAGCCAGCAGGACCGGCACCGACGATCACTACGTCGCAAGTGTTCACTCAGCGACCTCTCTCTGGCCGATATCGCGACGATAATGGCAACCGTTAAAACTAATGCGCGAAATATTACGATAGACCTTATCCCGCGCCTCGGCGATGTTCCTGCCCAAGGCCGTCACAGTAAGCACACGCCCGCCATCCGTACATATTGCACCATCACTAGATTTGGTACCGGCGTGAAATACCATGACATCATCATCGACTGTATCCAGTCCGGTTATCGGTAAACCTGTAACGTACTGCCCAGGATATCCTCCCGAAGCTAGAATAACCCCCACACAAGCATCATTTCTCCAATATATTTTGATCTTCTTTACACTGCCATCGATAACGGCCAGCATAATATCCACTAGATCAGTATCGAGCCGTGGTAGCATCGCCTGGGTCTCCGGGTCACCGAAGCGGCAGTTAAACTCCATGACTTTGGGACCATCTTTTGTAACCATAAGCCCGGCATAGAGAACACCTCTATAGGGATAGCCCTCCTTAGCCATAGCCTTCACCACTGGTTCGAGGATAGTATTCTTCACCTTTTTAACCATCTCAGGACCGAAAAACCCCGGCGGACTATAGCTACCCATGCCACCCGTGTTCAACCCCGTATCGCCATCTCCTACACGCTTGTAATCGCACACAGGCACCATGGGAACGACGGCCGTACCGTCAGTAAAGGCTAGCAGGCTTACTTCCTTTCCGACAAGGAATTCCTCAACAACAACACTGTTGCCCGCATCGCCGAAGGCGCGCCTCTCCATAATATCAGATAAGGCTGTGAGTGCCTCATCGGTTGTATTGGCTATGATGACTCCCTTGCCCGCAGCCAGGCCATCGGCCTTAAGCACGATAGGGCAGTGCTGTTTCTTTACATAATCTATAGCATCCTTGTAAGATGCAAAACTTTCACTCTTTGCACACGGTATTCCGTACTTGTACATTAAATTCTTGGCAAAGACCTTGCTCGATTCTATCCGCGCCGCTGATTTTGAAGGACCAAATATTTTAAGGTTCCGACTCCGAAATATATCTACGATACCTTGAGCCAAAGGAACTTCCGGCCCCACAACAGTCAGGTCAATTCGCTTTTCTTGCACTGCAGCAGCTAATGACTTGATGTCAGTAGGTTTAATATTTACAATCGTAGCTTTACTAGCAATACCCGCATTGCCTGGAGCCGCGTATATTTCACTGACCTTAGGGCTCTGGCTGAGTTTCCACACTAAAGCATGCTCACGGGCTCCATTGCCAATGACCAATACTTTCAGCAAATACTTACTCCATTTCTATCCGTCATCATCGCGAACGCCATCCGTCGTTCCTCGATGAAAAAATGTCAATACTTGCAGAATGTAAAACAGCAGCCTCATCACCCACTACCACACATAAATGATTCGGCTCGTGACGTCCGAACCAGCAAAGACGCTGAAAGACAGCCTCAAAACCGGCGTAAGCTATATGCCCTCTTTTTTGAACATTTCAGCCTGCAGGGGATCCAATTTCTGTATCAGCTTGGTGAGCTCAGCAACATGTTCCTTCTCTTCATCACGTATGTGGGACAAAACTTTTACTGCATGTTCATCTTCCAGGGTATCGATATGCTCCTGATACTGGTTAATCGCCTGAAGCTCTCCTATCAAATCTTCCCGAAGCATCTCCAGGTCTATTTCAATAGAACTCTCTTCTTCATAGTCAGAATCGAATGTCATTTCTTTAATCTCCTTGAATTTTATTCCCACTCGATTGTTGCCGGCGGCTTAGACGATATATCGTAAACCACACGGTTTGCCTCAGGCACCTCATTAACAATCCGGTTGGAAATCTGCGCCAGTAAATCGTAAGGCAATCTTGCCCAATCCGCAGTCATAGCATCATTTGATGTCACGGCACGCACGGCAATAAGATAGCCATATGTACGAAAGTCGCCCATCACGCCGACGCTTCTTGTATCAGTGAGCACAGCAAAGCTTTGCCATAGTTGATCGTACAGTTTTGCCTTTTTTATCTCATCCATTACGATCCAATCAGCAGAACGCAATATCTCCAATTTCTCCCGAGTGACCTCACCTATAATCCTGATTGCCAAGCCAGGTCCGGGAAATGGCTGTCTCCATACCATTTCCTGCGGTAATCCAAGCGCAGCCCCTACTTCCCTGACCTCATCCTTGAATAAATAGCGAAGCGGCTCTATAAGCACAAATGTCATTTTAGGAGGCAGCCCGCCGACATTATGATGTGTCTTTATTTTTGATGCAGCCCTATTCTCTGAAGTAACGCTCTCAATTACATCTGGATAGAGAGTTCCCTGAGCTAAATAATCAACTTTGCCCAATTTAGCAGCTTCTTCCTCAAAGACATGGATAAACTCTTCTCCGACTGTCTTGCGCTTCTTTTCAGGATCAGTAACACCCTTGAGCCGTCCCAGGAATCTGTCTGTAGCGTCGATATATACTATGTTCATCTTAAGATTACGGCGGAAGGTATTGAGAGTGCGTTCAGCTTCATTTCGGCGCAATAAGCCGTTATTTACAAATATGCATGTCAGTTGATCACCGACGGCACGATGTATAAGCGCTGCTGTAACCGCTGAGTCAACGCCACCTGATAGGGCACATATAACCCTTCCCTCTCCAATCTGGCTCTTTATACGATCTATACTCTCAGCTATAAAGCTGCCAGGAGTCCAATTACCGCTGCAACCGCATATTTTATAAAGGAAGTTCCTCAGTATATCCTTCCCATTTGGAGTATGTGCAACCTCAGGGTGGAATTGTAAACCGATTATACCTTGATCATTCCCCATAGCAGCTATCGGAGAATTCTCTGTATAGCCCAATGCACTGAAGCCAGGCGGCATCTCAGCTATCTCATCCCCATGGCTCATCCAGACGGTCATGGACTGTGGTAATCTGTCGAAGATCGGTGATTTAACCGCAGACTGATGTAAAACCGCATGGCCATACTCACGCTTGGTGCCTGAAATAACCTTCCCGCCCAACTGATGCGTCAGAGCCTGCATACCGTAGCAAATTCCTAATATGGGAAGGTGGCTCTCATAGACATGGGCAGGAGCTAACGGGGCATTATCGGTATATACGCTGGATGGTCCGCCAGATAATATAAAGCCACGAGGTTTTAATGCAGCAATCCTGTCCCATGGAGCATCGTAGGGCAACAATTCGCTATAGACATGACACTCACGAACCCTTCTCGCGATGAGCAAGCTGTACTGGGAACCGAAGTCGAGAACTACCACCGCCTCCCTCTCAGCCCTTGGTGCCTTACCCTCAACAGGGCACTCGCCAGCTTTTTGCTTAGCGATCTCTAAATACGCAGAAACCTCCAGGTCATCACTAGTACTTACCCGGAAGCTATCATCTCT
>CAZWOG010000071.1:0-5010 GCA_964635685.1 uncultured Dehalococcoidales bacterium
TTAAGATTTTGCTTTTTTCGCTGCCTTATTGGCCTTCAGATATGGCGATTGTTTAAGTACATACCATCGTGCTATGGGTCGAACTAAGGGAACGACAAATCGTATCGGTCCCATCATTTTGGGCATCTCCCGCGCGAAGGTCTCGAAGGAATGCTGCTGATAATTTAGTAGCCTCTGGCTCTCGGACGTATCGATCCAGTCGGTATAGGACGCATCCGCCCCGAAGGCTTCCTCGGGCAGCCTGCCCACGCCCATCGATTCCATCAGACGGCCTACGAAATCGCCGTAATGAATCTGGCTATCCTTCCCGCCGCCTATTAATAGTATCTTGCCCCATACATCTTTTGAGCTGACTGCGTTGGCCATTGCCAGGCCGGCATCCCTGGGATCAAGGAATTCTATGCGTGTTTTGAATGGGAAGGCGAACGCCTTGGGGGTCACGCCGCTTAGCGATATAGGCGGCACCACGGCGAAACGCATGACGCACCAGTCTATGCCGGATTCGGCACACAGCTTCTCACATTCGATCTTGTGCTGTGTGTAGTTATCGGTCGCTTCAATTTTATCCGTTACTTTTCTCGGAGGTTCGAGATGCTGGGTGTTGCCAAATACGGTGAATGAAGATGAAAATATTATTTTAGGCGCGGGCTTGAGTATTTTCATGGCTTCGATGAGTTTCTGTGTCCCGCCCACATTTATATCTCGTGCTAATTCAGGCTTTGTGTCAGTTAATGGCGGAAGAAGGAATGCGAGGTGGATGACAACATCGATACCTTTCACTGCGGTTGATAAGTCATCGCTCTTCCTTATATCACCCCACGCAACTTCTACACTGCCGCGTAGCTTACGAGCCTTTTTTTCATTAGGTTTAGTCTTAATATCGAAACATCTTACCTGATGGCCTTGTTCCAGTAATCTTTTGGTAGCGTTGCTGCCGAGATTGCCGAATGCTCCGGTGATAAGTACTTTCATCGACGACTTCCTTTCATCGCTGTCTCTGTGTTGCTACTGGATGATTTCCGCGAAGTAATCTCTGATGGAGTCTAATCAACCCCCTGTATCCCCCACTCTTGGTCCTTCCATGGGAGAAATTCCATGGAAGGATTCCGCGGAAGGCCCGGCAGGAAGTTTCCCGCACCTTTTTCTCAGAGGTTATTTAAGTCAGGCAGATCACTTTCTGTTCTTAGTTTTGTAGTAAGGCGATTTGCTCAGTACGAACTTTCTGATAAGGGGTTTGAGCAGTTTGACCATCTGATATCTGTAGCCTAAGGCTGATGGCATTTCTTTAACATACTGCTCGAACGAATACCGCTGGTATTTTAACAGCCGCTGGCTTTCCTCTGTATCCATCCAATCTGTGTAAAATGGAGCAGTACCGAAGGACTTATCGGGAAACATTCCGATGCCGGCACCATCGAGTAATCCAGTGAGATATGTTTTATAGTAGTGCTGTCCTGAAGATCCTCCCCCAATATGGAGTATTTTGCCGAAGACTTCGTCGCAGCTTATAGCGTTGGCTACAGCCAGGCCCACATCCCTCGGGTGGACGAACTCTATGCGGTTATTAAGCGGCACCTGGAACATCATCGGATCAACCTGCCCGATCAGCGGTACGGCGCCGAATCTGAGTATAGCCCACTTAAGGCCGGATTCCTGCACCATCTTTTCGCACTCTACCTTATGGTGTGTGTAATTATCAGTGGGGTGGACCGGCTCGCTGCAACGGCGCGGCGGCTCTTTATCGGCCGTTGGCCCATAAACGCTGATAGATGAGGAGAATATTAGTTTCGGCGGCGAGGCAAGTTTTTTTACGGTATCTAATAGATTCCGAGTACCACCTACATTTATCTCCTTGGCCCGATCGGGTTTTTTTTCGCTTGCAGGCGGGATGATGAACGCAAGGTGAACAACGACGTCGTGGTCTTTTGTGGCGGCTGTAACATCGTCCGGACGGCGCAAGTCACCCCAGACAATATCGACCTTGTCTTGAAAGCGCTTGGCTGTTTTGGCATTTGCTTTCGTTTTGATATCAAAGCATGTTACACGGTGATCCTGCTCAACCAAGGATTCCAGTGTATTTACACCGACATTCCCAAACGCTCCGGTCAGCAGTACTTTCATAATCTCACCCCTGTTGTTTCTTCTCCTGTGCCGCTTTGTAGAAAGGCGATTGATCCAGCATTTCCTTTCTTATCTTCTCTCGCTGCGCTATAAGTTCATCCTTCCTTGGACCCAGAGAGGCTACTCTATCCTTGACCCAGTCGTCTAAAGTATGGTGCTGGTAGTTGAGCAGGGCCTGGCTCTCGCTGGTGTCGATCCAGTCGGGGGTGGCGGGAAGATTGCCGAAGGCCTCCTCGGGGAACTTGCCGATGCCCGTTGCTTCCATCGAGCGGTGTATATAATCGCGGTATCGGATTTGATTTCTGGAGCCGCCGCCGATAAGAAGTATCTTGCCCCATATTTTGTCCGAGCTTGCGGCGTTGGCTATGGCCAGTCCGGCGTCCTTGGTGTGGGTGAACTCCATGCGCGAGTCCAGCGAAATGTAGAAAAGCATTGGATTGGGTTTAAATTCGATCGATGTGACTGCGGCGAAGCGCATGATGCACCACGTTAGACCGGATTCTTGTACCATCTTCTCTCCCTCTGCCTTGTGTTTGGTGTAGTTGCTTGATGGATTTATCGGATCGGTTACCTTAAGCGGCGGCTTTTTGTCCTGCGTATAGCCGAATATGGTCGTGGAGGATGCAAAAATAATTTTAGGCGCCGGCGAAAGCTTTTTTATCTCGTCGATGACGTTCTTTGTGCCGCCGACATTTATTTCTTTGGCCCAATCCGGCTTTATTTCGCTGTCGATGGGGATTATCGCCGCCAAATGAACTATGACGTCCTGCCCTTTCACTGCGGCGGCTACATCTTGGGAGTTGCGTATATCCCCCCAGCAAATATCAAATTTCCCTTTGAAGTTTTTAGCTGCCCTTTCGTTCGCTTCCGTTTTGATATCGAAACACCTTACTTTGTGCCCCTGTTCCAGCAGGCTTTTCACAGCGTTACTGCCGATGTTGCCGAATGCGCCGGTGACTAAAACTTTCATTTAGAGTCTCCTATCTTCCGTATCTGATTTTCGCGTAAAGAAGGGTGCAGGTAAGTACAGCTGCTATAGCATTCCATATGATAATTGGTTTATCTTTAGAAAGTATACCGTAGGCTAGCCAGAGGAGTATTCCGGTAAAGAGCATTGCGTTAAATATCAGACTGATATCATGGGCGCTCTTAGTTTTGAATACCCGGATGATTTGTGGGATGAAACTGAAAGTTGTTAATGCTCCTGCGATATAACCTAACCAGATCAAAGCTGCTCCTATATTTCTTTCTGAAGTGGCCTCATTATAACACTAAGAACTGGTTATTTCCTGTCTGCTATTTCACTTGAAGCTACGAAGGAACGCATATGCCTTAATCTATAAAAAGCAAGCCCGCCATATGATTTTATCATTACAGCGGGTTTGCTGGTGAAAGCGGCCTCGGCTTCTACGTGGCTCTCCGCCTAACCCTAGCGATTTTCTCAAGAGGGCGGGCTTGCAAAAACATATTTTGTTTTATTTCATGTATGTCTTGGTGAATTTCTCCATCTCTTTGGTCGGTTTCCACCATTTCTTGGCGCCAAGATCCTCGGCGACTCTATTGGCTGCCAGGTATCCGGAGCCTCCTAGCACCAGACCGCCTGGATAGGTGGAGACGCCGCCAACATACAACCCTTTGATAGGCGTACGATGGTTGGAACAGTCCAGGTTAGGCCGCATCGAAGCCAACTGAGTTGGGCGATAGTCTCCATGCTTTATCGCGCCGCGTTTCATGTTCGGGAAGCGTATCTCGATGTCCACCGGCGTCTCGGCAAGTTCGTTTATAATCTTGTCCTTTGTGAAGTTAGGGGCAACCTTCTGCCACTTCTTCAACACGGCTTCCTTTACTTCAGGTCCTCGTTTCTCCCAGTTGCCGCAGTTGCCGTCAAGAGCGTAAGGCGCATGCATCTGGAAGAACGAAACCTCGCCGCCCCATGGGGCGTGAACCAGATGTGGATCCCAGAAGCTCTCGCATGTGGCATGACCGCCGATAATCTTTGTGTCTAACTTGCCGCCGATAACGGTCTTCCAGTGTTGCAGGAGTTGAGCCATGCTCTCGAAGCCAAAGATTGTCATGAATGACTCGCTGGCCCACGGCTCCTCGGCTTTGTATATCGGTTGCTCTTGGGTTGCTAGGTGCAGGGTATAGAAGCTCCACTTATCGTATACCCACCCTTCTACAGCTTCCTTTAATGTACCTGGCAGGTTTTTAGCTCCAACCATGTCCAAGAATGTCGTCTGCGGATCAAGGGTAGAGACAATAGCCTTTGCCTTGAACGTGCGGCCTTCGAGGGTTTCCACACCGACGGCCTTGCCCTTCTCTATGATTATCTTGGATACTTCCATCATATCCACTATAGTGCCGCCTGCCTTGACAATCTCACGTCCCATCGCGCCAGCGAACTTGTGCGAACCACCGTAGCAGTAGCATTTATTCATGCCGCGGCATAATAGCAGCGGAACGAACAGCCCTGTGCCGGTCTCATTCGGATCGATGCCCCACATGCAGGATATATAAAGCAGGAAGGCGCGGATCCTGTCGTTCTCGAAGTTGTTAGTGATGATCTCCAGCGGGCTCATCTCAGCTATCTCTGCCAGTTCCTTGCCGATATCGGTCTTCTCTAAGAGCATCATCAAGTCCATGGTGGACATGGCGGGTATGTATGTCATAGGTGCGATTAACTCATCGACCATGCGCCGCCAGCTTCGCATCAACTTGCCGAAGGCCACAGCGTCCTTTTGTGAATATCGTATGAACGAATCGCGTGTATCCTCTATCATGCGTGTGAGCAGCAGTGAACTGCCATCCTCAAATACCATGGCCGCCTGAATATTTGGTTTCACCCAGGACATGCCGTGTACGTCCAAATCGAAGTCCTTGATCACGGGC
>CAZWOG010000072.1:0-4941 GCA_964635685.1 uncultured Dehalococcoidales bacterium
TGATTGCCCGTTTGAAATATGCCGACCACAGTCAGAGTAACACTACTATTACCCACAGGAACATTTATCTTCCCGCCGACTTCGGCATAATTCCCTCCCTTTGCCTTGCCGAATATAGCCAGCATATCGCCTAAAATTACCTCATCCTTACCTACCTCTGGCGCTCTGCCCGTGATTATATTGTTTTGATCAAAAGGATTATTTTCCCCCAGTAAGGCAGCCGTTTGCTGATCAGCGCCCCTCAAGGCCGCTCCCATAGGATCGCCAAAATCGGCAATTTCCGTAGGAACAAACGCCATTATAAGTGGTGTTGTAGCATCTTCCTTAACATTGTCGATCTGCTTGATTTCATCCACATAAGATTCCGGAAATCCAATTTGGCTCGGCATAATATACCCTAACGGTGCGGACTCAGGGTATACCGCTATCCAACCCGCCACCTCGTTCATAGTCGAGGTCATCTGAGCATCCATGCCATCAGAAATAGAGAGAAGCACCGTCATTAAGGCAACACCTAACGCAGTGCCAATAATAGCTATAACAGCTATCCCCTTCCTCCTGAAGGCATTGAGGATTGAAAACTTAAGCACTTGCTTCCTTATTCTTACTGCTACTTACTGCCTTATTCTTATCGGTAGAAGGAGTGGTAGAAGGTGCAGCACCACGAGCTGCTATCATTGATTTCTTCACAAGGAGAATACCATCCTTTGCCCCCGGAACCGCTCCACGCAATAATAATAGATTCTTCTCCGCATTCGCCTCTACTACCTTAAGGCCACGCACTGTAGCACGCGCATTCCCCATGTGACCTGCCATGCGCAAACCTTTCCAAACCCTTCCCGGAAAAGTTGTAGAGCCTATGGCCCCAGGAGCACGCTGGCGATCTGATTGACCATGAGTCTTAGGGCCCCCTCTGAAATGATGCCTTTTTACACCTCCGGCAAAACCCCTTCCCTTTGATATCCCGATTACATCGACAATATCTCCAGGCTTGAAGATACTCACGTCTACCTTTTGACCAACCTCTAAAGAAGCGACATCTTCCGAGCGAAACTCCCTAAGATATTTTAGATTTCCAGTCTTCTTTAAATGCCCCTTCTCCGGCTGATTAAGTCGCTTAGTATCACCAAATCCCAATTGAACAGCATTATAGCCTTCTTTTTCAGCTCGCTTAACTTGAGTAATAAAGCAAGGTCCAGCCTCAATAGCAGTTACCTGAACTATGCTTCTGTTCTCATTAAACAACTGAGCCATGCCTTTTTTTCGCCCGATAATTCCGTTTATCATATCCTTACACTTCTCTTTAAAATTGTCTTCATAGATACATGCTCACACACTTATTGATTCAATCAATGTGTTGTGATCGCTTAAAGCTTAATTTCAATATCAACACCAGCTGGTAAATCCAACTTGGTTAACGTATCGATTGTTCTTGATGATGGTTCCTCGATATCTATTAAACGCTTATGCGTACGAATCTCAAACTGCTCACGAGAATCCTTATCAACATTTGGAGAACGATTGACACAAAACTTCTTTATATGAGTCGGCAAAGGCACCGGGCCAACTACTTTGGCACCAGTCTGTTCTGCAGCCTCAACTATTTGCGCTGCTGATTGATCGAGAATCCTGTAATCAAAAGCCTTAAGTTTTATACGTATTTTTTGCTTTGGCATAAAACCGGTCCTCCCACTCTAATATGAAGCTGTTCCGCTAAATCAGGAGGCAGCTCCTCATATCTATAGAACTCCATGGTATATGTAGCCCTGCCTTGACTCATAGACCTAAGGTTAGTTGCATATCCGAAAGTCTCAGACAAGGGAATCACGCATCGGATAATACGCGAGTTGCCACGGCTATCAATACTGCCTATCTGAGCTCTCCTAGAATTTAAATCTCCTAGGATATCACCAATAGCTTCATCCGGTGTCACAATCTCCATTTTCATTACTGGTTCAAGCATTATTGGCTTAGCTTTCTTTACGCCCTCTTTTAATGCTATTGCCCCGGCTATTTTGAATGCTATATCAGATGAATCAACTTCATGATAGCTACCATCATATAGAGTAGCTTTGATATCTGTTAATGGATACCCCAACAGGGCTCCACCCTCCATCGCTTCTTTAATACCGCTTTCCACATGATGTATAAATTGCTTAGGAATTGCGCCGCCTTTTACTTTATCAGCAAACTGAAATCCGCTACCTCGTTCGCCAGGCTGAAACTCAACCATCACATGACCATACTGGCCTTTCCCTCCCGACTGCTTAACAAACCTTCCTTCAGCTTTCACAGGAACCGATATAGTCTCTTTATAAGCAACCCTAGGCTTTCCTACATTAGCATCAACTTGGAATTCTCGCATTAGACGATCGATAATAATATCCAGATGAAGCTCACCCATTCCAGATATTATTGTTTGTCCTGTCTCTTCATCATAGCGTGTAAAGAAAGTGGGATCTTCCTGAACCAACTTCGCTAGCGATTCATCAAGCCTATCTTGATCAGCTCTGGATTTCGGCTCTATAGTTACAAATATCACCGGTTCAGGAAATCGAATAGCCTCGAGGACAACAGGAGCATGTGGGTTGCACAGTGTATCACCAGTGAATGTATCCTTTAATCCCACAGCAGCAGCAATGTCTCCAGCCTCGACTTGTTTCATCTCTTCGCGATGGTTAGCATGCATCTGGAAAAGCTTTCCGATCCTCTCCTTACAATCACGCGTGGAGTTGTAAACATGGGACCCGACTATTGCTTTCCCTGAGTAGATTCTGATATATACCAATCTCCCAAAGAACGGATCTGATACTATTTTGAAAGCCAAAGCGGAGAATGGATCATTTCCTGCTGGCGAGCGTTTAATCTCTTTATTAGTTTTGGGATCAAATCCAACCGCTGGCGGAATATCCAAAGGTGAAGGTAAATATGTTACGACAGCATCCAGTATTCGCTGTATTCCTTTACTGCGCAATGCGCTTCCACATAATACTGGAACAATTTTATTACTTACAGTTGTCCGTCTCAGCGCCCCTGTAATATCATTTACATCAAAGGTTGCGCCATTGATGTAAAGATTCATGAACTCTTCATCATTCTCAGCAAGTTGCTCGATTAATTCTTCACGATATTGAGCCGATAGCTTTAAACAGTCTTCAGGTATTTCCTGCATAATCGGTTCCTCAGTATAATCACCAGGATGGATCCACGCTTTTTCAGTAATTATGTCGATTATGCCCTTGAATGAACTCTCTCCTCCAATAGGGACTTGGATGGGAAGAGCGTTTGCCCCCAGCCTGTCTCTTATGGTCTTTATAGAATTGTCAAAGTCGGCACCAACCCTATCCATTTTATTTATAAAGCAAATACGGGGAACCTTGTAATGATCCGCCTGTCTCCATACCGTTTCAGATTGAGGTTCTACACCTGATACAGCATCGAAAACTACAATACCGCCATCGAGCACACGAAGGCTGCGTTCCACCTCTGCTGTGAAATCCACATGCCCCGGAGTATCGATTATATTGATACGATGATCTAACCAATTGCATGTTGTAGCAGCTGCAGTAATGGTGATACCGCGTTCCCTCTCCTGAGTCATCCAATCCATGACCGTAGTACCATCATCTACTTCGCCAAGTTTATGTGTACGCCCTGTATAGTAGAGGATTCGCTCGGTAAGAGTAGTCTTGCCAGCATCAATGTGGGCAATAATGCCAATATTACGTATCTTTTCAAGAGGAAATGAACCGCGCATCAACCTCACCACCGATAGTGTACAAAGGCCCTGTTTGCCTCAGCCATTTTATGAGTATCTTCACGCTTCTTAATCGTAGCACCCTGTTTCTTTGAAGCATCGATGAGTTCAGCAGCCAACTTTTCTGCCATGGACTTGCCGGAACGCGCTTTAGCCGCCTTCAGAATCCACCTTATAGCAAGAGAAAACCCGCGTTCCTGTTTGACTTCAACGGGAACTTGATAGGTTGCACCGCCAACTCGACGAGGTTTTACTTCCAGGAGTGGCACAGCATTCTTAAGAGCTAGATCCAGTACAGCTACCGGATCGCCCTTTTCCTGCTCTGCTATTATATTCATAGCACCATATACAATTCTCTCTGAAGTCGTTTTCTTACCCCTGCTCATTATTCTGGTAATTATCTTGGTCACGGTAACACTATGATACCGCGGGTCAGGGAGAACAGTCCGTTTAATTGACCTTGATCTTCTCGACATTCTACACTCCACCAGACTGTTTAGCTATCTTCGCGCCATATTTACTTCGTCCTTGCTGCCGTTTCTCCACTCCGGTAGCATCCAGGGCGCCGCGCACGATGTGATATCTTACGCCAGGCAGGTCTTTAACACGACCGCCACGTATGAGAACCACCGAGTGTTCCTGCAAGCTGTGCCCCTCGCCAGGTATGTATGCAGTGACTTCCATCATATTAGATAGTCTAACTCTTGCAACCTTGCGAAGTGCCGAATTAGGTTTCTTCGGGGTTACAGTCTTTACCTGCGTACAAACCCCACGTTTCTGCGGTGATCCTTCCCCAGATCGCATCCTTCTCTTAAGCGAATTATAGGTATAATGCAGCGCAGGCGTTTTCATCTTCTTTTTACTTTTAACTCGCCCTTTCCGTACCAGCTGATTAACAGTGGGCACAAACACCTCCAGTGAATAATTAAAGGCCGTAAGCCTCAAAGCTTAGCCGCTCTGCCGTCCCGGCCTCGCTGGCTTATCGACCTTTGGCTTTTAGCTTCGTCTACCTAGAGACTGAGCACTAAATTTAGAATGTACCACTATTTATTCACTGTGTCACGTATAATCATTGACTATGCTCATCGGGGGCTGTATTCTTTAACTATGAAACGCCGTATCGATGTACTCTTAGTCGAACGTAGTCTGGCAGAAAGCCGTGAGAAGGCCCAGGCATTGATCAT
>CAZWOG010000073.1:0-4905 GCA_964635685.1 uncultured Dehalococcoidales bacterium
ACTTTTTAAGGCCCAGGAACTCTATCGCATTGTCTCGCAGCACCCGCCGCTTGGTCTCATCCCTGATCTTCAGATCGAGGAACTGTCCCTTGGTCAGCTTCAGGCCATAGCTGTTGGAGCCAAACATGACCTTCTCGCGGCCACGGCTGCTGTTGAAGAACGACACGATATCCGGTGTCAGGTTCTTCGGATTGTAGGCTGAGATATCGCCGTAGACATTGGGATGTCTGAAGATCATAGAGCACCACTCATCTACCCACGGGTAGCCGGTATGCGACATGTTAATCTTCAGGTTGGGGAAGTCGATGGCAGCCTTGTCGACCTCCATAGGATGTCCGACCCAGCTGGGCAGAGGCTCAGCCGAGTGGCCGACCTGCATTCCGATAGGGATACCAAGCTCGCTGCACTTGGCATAAACGGGATACAGCTTCGCATCGCCGAAGGAAAGCCCAAAGGTGATCGGGTGCATGTAAACATACTTGAACCCATACTCTTTGACGCCCTTCTCGATATCGCGAAGGCTCTGGTCGATCCGGAACGGGTTGTAGCTGGCGCCGCCGATGAGGCGTCCCTTACCGCCCTTGACCAGCTTGTGGATGACATCGATGCCATAATCCATGATGAGCTGATGATGGAAGTAGTATGACCACATCTTCACATCGCAGATACAGACATAGTCGAAGCCAGCCTCGTCCATCGTCTTGATAAGGGCCTCGGGGCTGTCGTGTCCCGGCATGAAACCCTGTTTCTTGATCGCCTTGAACTGCTCGCGAGTCGGGGGCTTGCCACCGAACTGCGTCTTGAAGGTGGCGCGTGCCATGATCTTGAACTCTTCCCAGTCGAACAGGTATTCTTCGAAACCTGCCTCGGTGGCGTAGTTCATCATATCTACCGAACCTGGAACTGACTTGAGATCTACTTCTACCTTTTTAGCTTCCGCTGGTTTACCTTCTGCCATTTTCCCTCCTTATTTTGGTTTATTTTTTATCTGGACTAAGATCGCATCTCCGCGGCTCGAATCGTGTTGGCCATCAGCATGGTCACCGTCATCGGCCCCACACCACCAGGCACCGGAGTGATCGCCTTAGCCTTTTCCCTGATTGATTCGAAATCGGCATCGCCCACCAGAATCCGCTTCCCCTTATCACTGATGCCCACTTCATTCACCCCGACATCGATCAACACTACCCCTTCTTTGACCATATCGGCGGTGATCGCCTTGGGCCTGCCCATCGCCGCTATCAGGATGTCCGCCTGTCTTGTGATCGACGCCATATTTTTCGTACCGGTATGGACCATCGTCACCGTAGCGTTGGCGTTCTGCTTCTTCTGAATCAGGATAGCCATCATGGGTTTGCCGACAATATTGCTGCGCCCGCATATAACAACGTGCTTCCCGTCCGGTTTGTTGCCGCTGCGAACCAGCAACTCTTGAATGCCGAGCGGCGTACACGGCACAAAGTAAGGTTCCCCTGTCAACAGCCTGCCCACATTTTCCGGATGAAAACCATCAACGTCCTTTTTGGGATCGATGGTGCTTATCACTTCATCCTCATCGATATGCTTGGGCAGTGGTAGCTGCACCAGTATCCCGTGGAACTTCTTATCGCGATTCAGCTCTTTTATCTTAGCGAGAAGCTGCTTCCCTGTCGAAGACTCCGGCAATACTATAGTCTCGGAATATATGCCCAGCTCTTCACTGGCTTTGCTTTTTCCCCTTACATACGATACCGAGGCCGGATCCTCGCCCACTCGCACCATCGCAAGCCCGGGAACGATCCCCTTCGACTTCAGCCCTGCTACTCGAACCTTGAGCTCACCGCGAATCTCCGCGGCTATCTTGGTGCCCGAAATGATGTCCGCCGTCATCTCACGTTACCTTTAATCCTCTTGACTCCTTTCCTTATGCTCACTTCCACTATTAAGACTACATTTTACCCAGAAGATCATATCCGGATGGATATAGAAAAAACGATTCGACGACAGAGCGATCGGAGATTATATTATCGAATAATACAAAAGTAGAAACGGAAGGCGTTCCGGGCCTTTTACGAGGGTTATATCCAACTACTGACACTGATACCATAGCTAAATTTAAATGCGCCCAAGTTGAAATTATAGCATGACATTATTTCAAAAAGCAATAATTGTAGATAGTGAGGCAACTCATCATCCAACCCCCTATATCCCCCATACTTGGTCCTTCCCATTTCGGGAAGGATTCCGCGGAAGGACACCTCTTTTTATAACCGTCTGCGTAAAGGCAGTTTATGAATAATCCTCCTAATAATAAACTGCGGCCTCAATCCCCAACAGCTTGCTCTTGAGCTACATTGTAAGATAGTATACAATAGCTGTACTTCAATGCATGAAATCGGGATCGATCTAATAGAGATAAATCGAGTGGAGGCAGCGCTCGCCCGCTGGGGGGAACGCTTCCAGAAGCGCGTGTACACCGAGGCCGAGCGCAGCCATTGCCGCGACCGTGTGCCGGAGCTGGCGGTGCGCTTCGCCGCTAAAGAAGCGGTCATGAAGGCCCTCGGCACCGGCATCAAAGGCGTCGGCTGGCGTGAGATCGAGATTCTCAACAATAGCGACGGCAAACCCTTCGTCATACTGCACGGCTATGCTAGACGCAAAGCCAAAGAACTGGGCCTCCACGACCTTTCCATCAGCCTCTCACATTCACGTGATCTCGCCATCGCTTCGGTTGTAGGAGAAGCGCAGTGAAGATAGTGACCACAGAGGAGATGATCGAACTCGAACGCCGCTCCGATGAAGCGGGCGTGCCGCCGAGCATCCTCATGGAGCACGCAGGACTGGCCATAGCACGGCACATATACGGCCTCATCGGGAATGTGGCGGGACGCGATATCGTCATACTGGTCGGGCCCGGCAACAACGGGGGCGATGGGCTAGTGGCCGCGCGCCACCTGCGCGACTGGGGGGCTAGAGTCTGCGTCTATCTTCCGGCGAAACGAAAAGACAACGACAAGAATTTCCAGCTGGTCAAAGAGCGCGTCATACGCATCGTACTGGCTGAGAACGATAAAAAATACGCCGACTTACATCAAGCACTATCATCCGCCGACGTAGTCATCGATGCCATATTCGGCACCGGCAAGCTGCGACCTATAACCGGAGCTATCAAAGACATCCTGAACCGGGTGCGTGATGCGAAAAAGATACGGCCAGAAATGAAGATCGTGGCGGTGGACCTGCCCTCAGGCGTAGATTCTGACAGCGGCGCGGCGGACCCTGCAACGCTGGCCGCCGACCTGACCGTCACGCTGGGATATCCCAAGATCGGATTATTTTACTCTCCGGGCAGCGAGCTTATCGGCGAGTTGGTTATCGCCGACATCGGGATACCATCCAACCTTGGAAAAGATATTGCGACCGAGATAGTAACTGAGGAATGGGTACGGGCGAGTCTGCCAAAGAGGCCGAAGAACGCACACAAAGGCACCTTCGGCAAGGTGCTGGTCTGCGCCGGATCGATGCAATACATCGGCGCGGCCTACCTCGCCTGCATGGGCGCTATGCGGTCAGGCGCAGGGCTGGTGACGCTGGCGACGGCGCAGAGCCTCCAGCCGATACTCGTCGCCAAGCTGACCGAAGCGACCTACGCCCCACTGCCTGAAGCAGAGGCCGGATATATTAGCAGTAACGCTTCTCAGATAGTGCATGAGCAGCTTGCCGACTACGACGTACTGCTCATCGGATGCGGGCTGAGCCAGCACCCGTCGGTTGTCGATTTTGTTCATAAAGTATTATTTGAGATGCCGTCGTCACTGAAGCCCGCGATCGTAATCGACGCCGACGCCCTCAACGCGCTGGCGCAGACGCCGTACTGGTGGAAAAAACTCAAGCGGGATGCTATACTTACTCCCCATCCCGGAGAAATGGCCAGGCTGAGTGGCCTGTCGATGAAGGCGATATCACAGGACAGACTGGAAGCGGCGCGAGGGTGCGCAGCTAAATGGAATAAAACGGTGATTCTAAAGGGAGCCAATTCTATAATCGCATCGCCCGACGGCAAGGCCAAGATAAACGCTGCGGCTAATCCCGGGCTGGCTTCGGCAGGCACAGGGGATGTGCTCGCCGGCACAATCGCCGGGCTCCTGGCACAAGGGTTGTCGTACACCGACGCCGCAGCCTGCGGGGTCTACCTGCACACCGCCGCCGCCGACCGCGTAAGGGACGAGATGGGCGATACTGGCATGATCGCCAGCGACCTGCTTCCGGTACTGCCGAAAGTCATTAAAAATATAAAGTGCATTTGAAAAATAGGTAGGGGCGCGGTATGCCGTGCCCGCGGTGTCACCCTCACCTAACCTCTCCCCTCAAGGGAGAGGAATTTTAAGTAGAGGTGTCCTTCCGCGGAATCCTTCCCGAAATGGGAAGGACCAAGTATGGGGGATATAGGGGGTTGACACACCTACCCAGAGTTTTCATAAAGGAAGGCTGACATGTTACTGGCAATTGATATCGGGAATACGAATATAACGCTGGGCGTTTTCGACGGCGAACGACTTGTTTCAACATGGGCCGTGGCCACAGATACAAAAAAGACGGCTGACGAACATGCCGTTTTACTATCGAGCCTTTTGTCGGGCAGCGGCCTTGCCTTTGAGGATATCGATCAGATCAGCATCGCCTGCGTCGTGCCGCCCCTGCTGGCAACGATAGAGGACCTGTGCACCCGATATATTAATAATATCCCCCCCCTCATAGTAGGCCCAGGCATAAAGACAGGGGTACGCATCTGCACGGATAATCCGCGGGAGGTCGGTGCCGACCGCATCGTGAATGCTGCAGCAGCTCACCGCCTGTACGGCGGCACCATAATTGTGATCGACTTCGGCACAGCTACTACATTCGATGTCATATCTAAGAACGGCG
>CAZWOG010000074.1:0-4775 GCA_964635685.1 uncultured Dehalococcoidales bacterium
ATAAATAGGGCAGAGAGCGAGGTCGACAAAATGTGCGATAACGAAGAACTCGAATTAAGGCTCGGCGTTATTGAGGATATCGAAGCGATTAAGAAACTGAAGGCAAGATACTGGCGTTGTGTCGACAACAAGCTGTGGGATGAGCTGGCCGAATGCTTCACCGAGGACGCAACATTGGAATACGGGACGGACAATCCCAAGGGAAGGGAAGCCATCATCGAGTTTCTGAAAAACAGCACCGGGAATAAGAAAATTGTAACTATTCATCAAGGCCACAACCCGGAGATTGAGATAACCGGAGACGGAACTGCCAAAGGTATTTGGGCATTGCACGACTACCTGGTATTCGGATCGAGGATGTCGATAAACGGGTGGGGATACTACTATGATGAATACGCGAAGGTTAATGGCCAGTGGCGGAAAAAGAGCACCAAGATAACCCGTCTGCGTGAGGAGTGGAATACTGTCAAATAACAAAGTATTCTAATTGATAGCTGATCTAAAAGATGTCGATAAAAGAATTGCTGTGTTATATGAACAATAATATTTATTATAAATATTATAAATTCTCTTTCAATCTCTCAGCAAGCGAACGCGTCATCCCTGGAACTGCCGCGATATCGTTAATATCGGCTCCCCGTATCGCTTTTACCGACCCAAACTTCCTGAGTAATGCTTTCTTCCGCTTAGGGCCTATACCGGCCACATCATCCAGTATAGACTTAGTCGATTCGCGATCGCGTACTTTCTGATGATATCCTAAAGCGAAACGGTGAGCTTCGTCACGGATGCGCTGCACAAGATGCAACGCCTCGGAATCACGCTGTAGAATTATAGGCTCTTCCATCCCTGATAAAAATATTTCCTCATTTTCCTTAGCGATGCTGGCAACGGGTATGTAGTTCACCTCCAGATCACTCATCTCATCCAGAGCCGCATTTAAATGTCCCTTACCTCCATCTATCATTACCAGGTCCGGAACCAACCCCCAGGCACCTTCAGCCTGGCCTACTTTACTGAAACGTCGTCTCAGAATCTCATGCATCATAGCGTAATCATCTATTCCCTTGACGGTTTTGATGCGGAAACGTCTGTAGTGGGCCTTCTTCGGCTGTCCGTCCTCAAAGACGATCATACTGCCAACAGCCGCTTTACCCTGAATATTCGAGATATCATAACATTCAATCCGATTTGGTATACCAGGCAGTTGCAGCGTCTGCTTCAATGATTCCAGCGAGGATTCCACTTTGTCCGTATCTGAAAGATGCTTAACAATTACCTGCTCAATCCCCAAAACAGCATTTTCAACAACCATGTCTACCAGTTTTTTCTTTTCACCGCGGAAAGGAACATACAGCCTTACTTTTGAACCTCGCCTGCCGGAGAGCCATTCCTCCAAAACAAAAAAGTCATCCGGTTGATATTGCAGGAGTATTAAAGGTGGTATATAAGATGCCGAGCTATAGAACTGATTGAGAAAGCTTGCCATTATTTTACCGGTGTCCTCGTCCTGCACCCCCTGCACAATAAAATTGTCCCTCTCGACAAGCTTTCCTTCCCTTATAAAGAAGACCTCTACATACGCTTGATCATGGTCTTTGGCAAATGCTATGACATCCTGATCGTCTCCCTCAGCAGCAGATACCTTTTGATGTTCTGTGACCATCTCAACCGATCGTATCTGATCACGCAACACCGCTGCACGCTCATAATCCATACAACCCGCTGCCGATGCCATCTCCAGGCGCAATTCTCTTAAAACGCCCTCCCGTTTGCCTTCCAAAAACATTATTACCTGATTTATGATCGTCCTGTATTCGTCCTCAGATACATCTCCCACACATGGGCCACAACAACGATGAATATAATATTCCAAACACGGCCTTTTATCTTTTCCTGTTATAGTACGTTTGCAAGAGCGGAAGGGGAAAAGTTGCTTTAATAGGTTCAGAGTCCTTCTAACAGATTGAGCGCTTGCGTATGGCCCAAAATAGCGTGAGCCATCTTTTTCCAAATGCCTGGTAACGTAAATCCTTGACCAGTCATCCTGAATGTTTATCTTGAGGTACGGATATGTCTTATCATCCTTGAGGCGCACATTATATCGAGGCCTATACTTTTTAATCAGGTTGCACTCAAGGATCAATGCCTCTTGTTCCGAATCTGTGACAATAAATTCGAAATCATCTATGTAGGAGAGCATCCTTAGCTGTTTATGAGATAGTCCCTCTTGCGTACCGAAGTAGCTTCTTACCCTGCTGCGGAGGTTGGTAGCTTTACCAACATAAACTACGCTACCTGAACCATCTTTGAAAAGATATACACCAGGTTTTTGAGGCAATGCATCAAGCTGCTTTTGCAAGCGCTTTATGTCCATGAGCTACTTTCCTGAATTAGAGCACAAATGCGAGAATAATTAGGATGACTATAAGAGGGGCTGCAATTATAGCAATCTTGCGCAAATCTCGAATAACGTACTGGTATCGGTTTTCATCCAATTGAATTGATTGAGAAGACCTCGTCGAAACAGCAGGTGCGGATGATTGAGAAATATTAGAGCTGACACTCGATGCATTAACCACAACATCGAGTGGAGCGGTCGTACCAGATGATTCGGAATGCTTCTCAGTAGACTGAGACTTCTTCTTCCTTTTTCTTTCCCTGCTAATTGCTGCCTGCCTTGAGGCAATCTGATGAGACCTTTTTGTCATTCTAACTCACCTTAACTACATTTCCATTATCTACTTGACATGTTACAGGCGTATTCATCCTTTTAAAAGCGAAGTCTATGCTGACCTGACACTTCAAATCTAATTTCTTTTCCTGCCCCTTTATATTGATAACAAGAACCGGGCCATTCACACCATCCCTTACCCCAATCAAAATTCCTCTAATAGTTTCGCTTGCCATATAACTCCTTCAATCACTATTTGTTACTGCTCAGCTCTTGGATGCGCCTTATCATAGGCATGCCGAACATGTTCGCTTGTCAGATGCGTATATATTTGTGTCGAAGATATATTAGCATGACCGAGAAGTTCCTGAACCGCTCTCAAGTCTGCGCCACCACTCAATATATGTGTAGCAAAGCTGTGCCTCAGAGTATGCGGCGTCACTACCTTCTTTATTCCAGCAGCCTTAGCATGACCTTTTAATATCAGCCAGAACCCCTGCCTTGTTAATCGGTCTCCCCGTCTATTTAAAAACAGCGCCTGTTCTTCCTTGCCTTTTAAAAGGTGCGGACGCGCCTCTGAGATGTATTCTTTAACACTGCGAACTGCTCTATCATGTATAGGGATAATTCGCTCCTTGGAACCTTTACCCAGACAACGTACAAAACCAGCCTTGAGATTTATATCATTGACATTCAAATCAATGAGCTCCGAAACCCTCATCCCGCTCGCGTAAAGCAATTCAAGCATAGCCACATCCCTCATCGCTTCAGGTGTGGAAGACTTTGCCGGCTCGGCTAAAAGGACATCAATCTCTGCTAATGACAGCGGTTTCGGCAGTGATTTGTTTACCTTGGGTGAACTGATATTTTCGGTAGGATCGTTTTGAATCTTTTTTTCAGCAACTAAAAATGCAAAGAATGACTTTACTGCCGCTACCTTCCTAGCAACAGTTGCCGATGCATAGTTTCTATCCTTCAAATCGATTATATAATTAATTAGTAAATTCCGGTCTACCGATAACCATTCTGCTTTGAATCCTTTTGCAGACGCCATCCCCTCAATAAAATCAGTTAATTGATCCAAATCATTTCTGTAAGCCCCGACAGTATTAGCTGAAAAGCCTTTCTCAACAGCCAAGTAATTCATAAAGGCATTGATTAGATCCCTCATTCATTGCTCCTTTGGCAATTTATAGTGAAGCCATTTTAACATAATGTTAGTAAAAATGCACTAGCCGAAGTTACAAATAGCTTTGATACTTTAGATATCAATTGGAGGGGACAAAATCGATTATGTTTAGCTGAAGAGAGGCTCTGCCACGCCATTCGTTGATCTGAAGATTAAACACAATATCAATTCGAGGAGTTACCTCTTTCACAAATCTTCCCATTTTAAAAGCAATCCCATCCCATTTAGCTTTACTATCGCTTAATTTAAACTTCAGATGATCACCGCTATTACCTACACATTTACAGTCATCAACGATAATATTGCGTGCTAAAAAAGTCGGATATGGATTCGCCGAACCAAATGGCGCCAACTGCTCAATCATTTTAAAAGTATTCCCCTGCAGTTCGGATAGAAGAACCTCGGCATCAATTGAAATATGAGGCTGAATTTTAAATAAATCCATCTGTTCTGTAATTCGCTCAGTCAACCTCATACGCAGTTCGCTTAATTTATCGGTAGCAATGGTAAATCCTGCCGCCATAGGGTGTCCCCCATACCGGTGTAGAATATCACCACAATCAACTAATGCATCAATAATACTAACCTCAGGTACGCTCCTGGCGCTGCCCTTTGTCCATTCACTCCCCTGCTCAAATACTACAACCGGACGGTAAAACTCTTCAGCTAATTTGCCAGCCACCACTCCGACGACTCCGCTATGAAAATCATGCCCACCTACCATGATCAGCGGAGAATCGATACGATCTTCGGTAATCTGCTCTTTAGCCTTAGTAATTAAAACTTCGGTCAGACGTTGACGCTCACTATTTTTTCTCTCAAGTGAAATAGCAAGATGTCGTGCTTCCTCTTCCGAATCAGTAGATAGTAGTTTCAATCCGATACCTGCATGGTCAAGGCGGCCAGCTGCAT
>CAZWOG010000075.1:0-4764 GCA_964635685.1 uncultured Dehalococcoidales bacterium
CCGGCAGGGCCCAAAAGGCCGGCTTCGACGGGGTCATGCTGCACGGAACAGGGTACTATCTCATCGCCCAGTTCGTTTCTTCCACCGCCAACGTCAGACAGGATGAGTACGGCGGCGATTTAAGCAGAAGGGCCAGGTTCCCGTTAGAGGTGATAGAGGCAGTCAAAGAGAAGGTCGGAAGCGATTCCCCCCTGCTCTACAAGATGAGTGCGCTGGAGATGGGGGAAGGCGCGGGGCTGACGCTGGACGAGGGGCGGCAGCTGGCCGTCATGCTCCAGGACGCCGGGGTGGATGCGCTCGAACTGGCGGGCATGATATGGGGAATAGACCTGAATATGGAGCCGCCTCCGGGAGAGCCCAGGAACATGGGCTTGATGCTCTCTCCCTTCATCAAATCGGTCGTGACCATCCCCGTGATCGCGGAAGGAAGGATCGATCCTGAGCAGGGCGATAAAGCGATTGCCGAAGGCAAGGCGGATTTCATCAGCTTCGGCAGGGGATTGCTGACGGACCCGCGGCTACCGAAAAAGGCTTTTGCCGGGAGGTTTGAGGAAATACGCCCGTGTATCGGCTGCGGACGCTGTACGGACAACCAGCTTATGAAAGGTTTGGGTGTGATGTGCTCGGTGAACCCGGCGGCGGGCAACGAGGCCGGGAAGTACAGGATATACAAGGCCAAGGAGGTTAAGAAAGTTGCAGTTATCGGCGGCGGGCCTGCGGGCATGGAGGCGGCCAGGGTAGCCAGACTGCGGGGACATCGTGTGACACTGTACGAAAAGAATCCGAAGCTTGGCGGGCAGTTGAACCAGGCCGTTGTGCCTCCGCACAAGAGCAACCTTGCCGCATACCTCGAATATCTCAAACGACAGATGCCCCAAAAGCATGTCGATGTTCGTACGGGGATCAAGGCCAGCGCCGACATGATAAGGAAAACTAAGCCGGACGCTGTTGTAATTGCCACAGGCGTCGCTGCGACAAAGCCCGATATACCGGGGGCGGATAAGCCCTTTGTCCTCTCCGCCAGAGCTGTGCTCGATGGCAAAGAAACCGCGTTAAAGGTCGCCATCATAGGCGGAGGGCTCGTGGGATGCGAGACGGCGGAGTTCCTGCAGAAGCAGGGCAAGCAGGTCACCGTGATAGAGATGCTCGACGAAATCGCGGGCAAGATGGTGTATGCGCAAAAAACCATCCTCGAAGCCCGGCTGAAAGCTGCAGGCATCACTATTCTTACGGGAGCCGCATGCAAGGAGATCACTGATGCCGGAATTACCGTGATAACAAAGGTGGGCAACGAGCTGCATATCGAGGCTGGTAGCGTAGTCATCGCAGTCGGAGACAGGCCGAACAAGGCTCTGGAACGTGAACTGAGAGGGGCTGTACACGAGCTTTATATGGCGGGGGACTGCATAAAACCGGAGGGCATAGCGGAAGCTGTTGCCGCAGGCCATCAGGCGGCTCTGTCGATATAGACTATTCTTTTCATAGCCCTGATGCTGGCAACATCTTAACTATACCTAGTCGTGTATCATTATTAGAACTAGGGAATATTCAAGACCTGCTTCTATGCAGAAGATTAAACAAGAGGTGTCCTTCCAGTACTGGAAGGACCGGGGTTTTAGGGGTGTCCCCTATATTTTTATAAAGTCCCCCAAGTCTGGGGGATTACAGGGGGTTGGATGATGAATTGATACAATGCTTAACTATACATAACTACCTTGACTATGAACAGGGAGCATAGTATATTATGCCCGTTGTGGCAGAGATTAAAATCAAACAGGATTAATAAACTATGATTAATATTGATAAGATAATAAAAGAATTCGTTGAGAAGAAATGGTCTGGGAAAGTAGTTCAAATTCCACGTATTTGGTTAACTTCCGTCGGCAGCGGTTTATTTTATGAGGTAGAAGGGGAAATAACAAAACATACGGAACATGCCGCCAGTCTTTACCATAAACCCTCATCGGAACACTCCTCTGAGGAGCCTGAACATACAGATAGCGAAACAACCTGGTACTTTGGGCTCCAGATTTCTAAAGATGAGGGTGAGGTGGTAGGTTATTGGATAAAGGACAAAAAGGGATAAAACATAGGAATATCTATACTGTACTAAACCGCATCACTTAGAGGCACTTTCAAGTAACTGGATTTCAGTCTATAAACCTTATTAATTATCTTATAATAGTTCTTATGCTGGCATCATCCGCAAAGCCGCGCAAGGGAAATAATTGATACTATCCTTTTCGTTCAAATAACACGTCATTTAGAGACAATTTACCACATGCCTGAGAAACGATATCTAGAACTGCGTTATTCTTCCGGCTTGAAGATGAAGAACGGCTTGGCGACGGTGATGACCGTCTTCTCGTCGGCGATGGCTTTGCGCAGGTGCTTGGGCAGCGCAAAGAGCCGCTGGTATGAGACGCCGTCTAAGGAGCGCAGCGGGCGGTTGATGCGGGTTTTGATAAGGCCGTCGACCTTGGAAGCGGCGACGGGCTTGACGTCGCATGATGCGAAGGCGAAGCCCCAGGTGCCGCCGTAGCTGGGGATGAAGGCATCGTACGGGCGCACGATGGGGAAGACCTGCTTAAGGGTGTTAATCATGGCGGTGAAGCACAGGTGGTTGCCCCAGGCGCTGGCGCCGGCCTGAAGCGATACTGTGCCCCCATCAGACAATCGACTTTTAACCATCTCGTAGAATTCCACTGTTGAAAGCTTATACGCAGGCCCGGCGTCTATGGGCTCGGGCAGGTCCAGGACGATGACGTCAAATTTTTCTTTTGTCTGTTCGATATACTTCCACGCATCGTCGTGCAGCAATTCGAGACGCCTGTCGTCAAACGATCCCTTATGATATGAAGGGAGCAGCTTGCGGCACATGTCCACGACCTCGCCGTCGAGGTCCACCATGACCACTTTTTTCACAGACTGATGTGCCAGCACTTCCCTGGCCGTCGCGCCCTCGCCGCCGCCGGCGATAAGCACCTTCTTCGGGTTGGCGTTGGCCAGCATGGGGACATGAACAAGTGCTTCGTGGTAGATGAACTCGTCGAGCTCGCTGGACTGTATCTTGCCATCCAGGATGAGGCAGCGGCCGAGTCCGGCCATTTCTGCAAACTGCACTGCCTGATACTTGGTTTTACCGGTGTAGAGCACCTTCTCGATGCGGAACTGCTGGATCATGCCGGGGGTGATTTGATCGGAGAACCACTGATTCTTATTCATTGAACACAAGTGATTTCAAAATCCCGCGTTTCAGTTCTGTAACAGAGTGATTGCCTGCTTTGAGCTCCTGCACCATGAATTCCACGGCCTTCTCGGGATGCAGGGATTCGCCGCAGGCAAAGATATCTACTGCTGCGTAGCAGTATTCCGGCCAGGTATGGATTGAAAGGTGAGATTCTGCGATAATGATTACGCCGCTTACTCCATCGTAGGGAGAAAAAACATGGAAGGAGTTGCCCAGTATGGTTGCACCGGCACGCCTGCAGGCTTCGAGGAGAGTCTCCCGTAAGAACTCGCAGTTGCTCAGCCGCTTGCGGTCGCAATCATGAAGCTCAAGAATTACATGTCTACCCAGTGCCTGCAATTTAACACCTCAAGAAAAAGTACAGAAGAAATTTTATAGGAAATATAATAATTAATCAATAGACGAAAGCTATGGAAGAAAAAATCGAACGTTTAAAGAACAGGCTTTTAGCCAATAAAAGGGCTGAAGCGACCGATCTGGCCTCGGCCGCCCTCATCGCTACAGGGGTTACAAGTTACAGGGAGATCATCCGCTATACCAACAAGATCGACCGCCTCTGCGAGATCATAAACCAGTTCGTCGCGAATAATGACGACGATATTGATAAAGCCAGGGTCATCTTCCACTGGCTGTGGATATCCAAGCCTCACCGCTATAAATCGCAGGGGCCCTACAAGATTGCGGACGTCATCGATGCCCAGACCGGCCATGCCAGGAATGTGGGCAACTGCCTGGGATTGACCGTCCTGTACAACATTATTGCCGGGAGATTCGACCTCAAAGTTAAAGCGGCTTATCTGGAAAACGGGTTCGGACGCGGTCCGCATGTCTTCAGCGTACTGCCCGTCGGCGACGCGACTGTCGATATCGAGAACGTATTTCCCAACGGTTTCGACTATCCGGGACATCTGGATTCCTCGGAGCGCGACGTCTGGGGCGACCAGGAGCTCGTCGCTGATATCTACAACAGCATGGGAAACGACCTGTTCGCATCCGGCAGGCGTTCACGCGCCATAGAATGCTACGACAAGGCGATACTGTTGAACCCGAAATACAGGAAACCCTATCTCAATAAAGGCATGGCGCTTGCGGAGCTGGGGCGCACCGAAGAAGCGGAGGAGCTGTTCAGGAACCTTTCTCTTTAGAACGGTCGACGACACTCTTAACCCATGGACCTAAAGCAAGGTAATCACCACGACGGAAGAATATCTGAAACGCCAGGGTTAACATTACGAAATCGATAGCAAGGCTGTATACGGAGAGCAGAGGCACCGCCGACCCGAAGCAGCCACAAATGCTGATATCCAGACCCCTTATTATTGCAGATGCTTTAGCGATGATGAAACTCAGCGTTATCAGTCCGCTGAACACAGCGCTGGTCTTGAGGAAGATGCCTGCTATCAAAAGCAGTCCGATTAAAATCTCCAGCGGCGGCAAGACCCAGCCGTATGCTGTAGCAAGCTGATGCGGCAATATGTTGTACTGGTTTATCTCCCAGACAAGGGTATCCACGT
>CAZWOG010000076.1:0-4762 GCA_964635685.1 uncultured Dehalococcoidales bacterium
AGGGCCAGCCATAACAGCTCAATGCCTTTCACTAACAATTCAGTACAACTCAACTACCCCTCGGGCACATATCACATTATCGACATATGTGCACTGCTCGGAGCTGGCGATCTGTTGGATGAGGTTCCTGCAAGCTGCATCGACAGCTCATTTGACAACTGTGAAGCCAACAGTTGCAGCTGCAAGCAGACCGCCCGATATATCTGGCTTGTGGACGGCGCAGGTAATGTGCTATCAGCCTGTATTGGCGGCGACTGCGAGACCAACTTCGCCGACGGCTACCAGGGCATCTGGCCATAATTAAAGTTGCTTAATGAAACGGCTTAAAAGCTGGCGTTCAGTCGTACTAATCATAGTTTTGATCGGCCTGGTATTCGGCGGTTGGTATTATGCCAGCCAGGCGATAAGAGTCGCTTACCCGCAGGCCTGGACGGACTGGCAGGGTAAGATACAGGGTGCAGTCACAGAATATAGCTCAGCTAACAACGGCTCCCTGCCGATAGTCGGCAGCGGGGCCGTTATCGTTGATGACAAACAGCAATATATAATAGATATGTGCCGGCTGGTGGAATCGGACCTTATCCCCTACCCGCCGGATAACTGCATCGCGATACAGGATATCAACAACGATAACTGCAACGGTGGTAACTGCTCATGTCATGAAAAAGCCCACTATATCTGGACGATCGACTCGGACGGGATTGTCCACTCCGCATGCATCGGCGAGCAGTGCGAGCAAGCCGATGCCGACGGCTATCAGGGCGTCTGGCCGTGATATAATCGATGTATTAACCGGAGATCTAAGAGATACTATGCATTGGCTCAAGAGATGGAAATTTAATCTGACGGCAGTTGTAATCATTGCCCTGATAGCAACTGTATACTGGTTCACCATGTGGAATACGCCTTCAAACAAAGAATACAAAGCAGTCGTAGATATATTGAACAGCAAAGTAACGGAATACAAAGACGACCTCCAGGACAGCTTGCCTATCTCCGGGATGAACATCTCGCTTAAGGACCCCGCCGGCACTTACTTTATAATCGACATCTGCAAACTGATGTACTCCGTACCGGATGGATTTGCCGCAGTAGACGGAGATAACAACGATAACTGCGATGCAGGGGACTGTCAATGCGACGCCAACGCTAACTACATTTGGTTACTCGATTCATATGGAAAAGTATTTTCCAAATGCGTCGGCGATGCATGCCTCTCCAACGAATCCGATGGCTACCAGGGTATCTGGCCGTAGGATTAGAGGAATCGTTAACCAAACCCCCTGTCAGGCCCCTTTTTCCTTGTCATTGCCCGACTTGATCGGGCGGTTCACGTAGGGGCAACCCCCTGTGGTTGCCTGTGAAAGGGCAGGCACAGAGGCCTGCCCCTACATTAGTTACCCTGGATCATCCGGTCAAGCCGCATGATGACACACAGGGCACCCACATCCTTCCGCGGAAACCAGGGGATTAGGACGTAGAGACGCAAGATTTTGCGTCTCTACACGATGAACGAAATATTGGGGGATGACAGCACTGCACTACACAAAATGGCTTCTCAGCTCCTCGGGAGAATGCGGGCTATATAGTGCCGGCGGGATATCCAGCATGGTGTACGCCCCGGCCTGCCCCTGCTTCTTCAACCTGTAAGCAGCCCGGGCGCATGCGACCAGGACACTGCCGGTGAATCCGGGGTTACTCTCCAGTTTGCAGCTGTACTCAAGTATCTGCCTGCTGCCCTTGCCAACCGTTCCCGATGTCAGCACGAACCCGCCGTGCGGATACGCCGAATGCTCGGCAGCCATCTCCTTTTCGCTGATGAATACGACATCGGTATCATAGTCGGCGTAGTAGTTGGGCATACTGACGATCTCCCGTCTGATCTTTTCCTTGTCCGCCCCTTTTTTAGCGACCACATACACCAATCTCTTGTGCATCTGGCGTTTTGTAAAATCCGGCGTCTTGCCGCTCCTCACCTTCTCCAGGGCTGTCTCGATGGGCAGTGTATACTGGCGGGCATCCATGACCCCGTCCACTTTCCTTGCCGCATCGGAATGCCCCTGGCTCACCCCCGGCCCCCAGAAGGTGAACCCCTTCCCCCCGGGCAAGAAGGCGTGGCCCAGCACCCGCTCCATTGAGAAAATGCCGGGGTCCCACCCCGCAGAGATTATTGATACACTCCCGTTACTCTTCGCAATAGAGTCCATTTTCTTGAAGTAGCGCGGGATATCGGCATGCGTATCGAAGCTGTCAACGGTGCTGAACCTCTTTGCAAACATCGGCCCCTGAACAGGCACATCCTCCTTGGAGCCTCCGCACAGGATCGCCACATCTACACGCAGCCCCTTGGGCCGGGAGAATTTCTCGGTATTTAACACCTCAACGCCTTTGAATTGCTTGGCCACCTGCTCCGGCCTCCTGGAGAACACCGCTACCAACTTCATATCGGCACTATTTCCCAGCGCTGCAACGACCCCTCGCCCAACATTGCCGTATCCAACAATCGCTACGTTTATCACATTCATCCTCCTAAGATTTAACCGGTAACAGGTAAACGATACACCGATGAGCATTATACCAGAAATCACTCATTCAAATAGGTGCAAGAGAAGCTTACTGCCGCGTGTCTGTAGACAACCATCCTCTTCATTTTGAAGCTCGCCGATTTTGAGAGAACACAATTCGCTCCGTAATGCGGCGGTATTAGAAGAGCCATTCTAGATCTGTAAGGATGGCTGAGAGCCTTCAATTAAAACATCCTTGGCAGCACATATGAACTCACGGAATAAAGGGTGCGGGCGATCGGGGCGGGAGAGGAATTCCGGATGAAACTGGCATGCGACCATGAATGGATGGTTTTTGAGCTCGCTTATCTCTACCAAGTGACCGTTTGGTGAAAGGCCGCTGAAACACATCCCTGCATCTTCAAACATCTTGCGGAATTCGTTGTTAAACTCATAGCGGTGGCGATGACGTTCATAGACAACGGCCTGCTGATATGCCGAAGCAGCTTTAGAACCTGCCACCAGATGGCACGCATACTCGCCAAGCCGCATAGTGCCGCCTATGTATTCAATACTCCGCTGTTCCGGGAGCAAGTCTATTACCGGATATGCAGTTTTAGGATTGCATTCAGTAGTATTGGGTTCGTTCGATCCCAGAAGATGACGTGCAAACTCGATCACCATAACCTGCATCCCCAGGCACAAACCAAGATAAGGTATCCCGTGTGTGCGTGCATATTTTGCCGCGATCACCATTCCTTCAATACCTCGAATGCCGAATCCGCCCGGTACAACGATTCCCTGAGCTGAGTGAAGTACGGCGTCTCCGTTCTTTTCCAGGTCTTCAGAGTGTACCCACTGTAACTCCACGTCCCGGCCATAGTGAACCGCAGCGTGGCATAATGACTCCTTAACAGAAATATATGAATCCCGCAGTTTCACATATTTCCCCACAATAGCTATATTTACGCATTCTTTTGGCCTCTTCATGCTCTCAACGATATTCCGCCATTCGTCAAAGTCCGGCATATTTCTGGGTAAGTCCAGTTTTTCGACTATTAGAGCCCCTAATCCGGCTTCTTCGAGCACGAGTGGTACCTCATAAATTATCGGCAGAGTAGGCAACGCTATAACAGCTCTTCTTTCGACGTCACAGAAGAGGGAAATTTTATCTTTAACATCATTATTGATGGGGTGGTCACTGCGTAATATTATTACATCCGGCTGAATACCTATGCGTCTGAGCTCGTTAACACTGTGCTGTGTCGGCTTTGTCTTCAACTCCAAAGTGGACTGAAGGTAAGGAAGAAGTGTAAGATGGATGAACATGACATTATCACGGCCGACTTCTGTCCTCAGCTGCCTTATGGCTTCAAGAAACGGCTGGCCTTCAATATCGCCTACTGTGCCACCAACCTCGACGATGAGAACGCTTGCTCCGCTTTCCTCAGCCACAGCGCGAATATGCCGTTTAATCTCATTTGTAACATGCGGCACTACCTGTATCGTACCTCCAAGGAACCCGCCCTGCCGCTCCTGGGAGATTATCGAATTATAAATCTGTCCTGAAGTCACGCTGGAAGATTTAGTAAGCCTTACATCGATAAATCGCTCGTAATGTCCCAGATCCAAATCTGTTTCAGCGCCGTCTCGAGTAACAAAAACCTCACCGTGCTGGTAAGGGGACATGGTGCCGGGATCCACGTTCAGATAAGGGTCCAGCTTCTGCACGGATACGGAGATGTTTCGGCTTCTTAATATCCTTCCGATGGACGCAACAGCGATACCTTTTCCAACCGAGCTGACCACACCACCAGTTACAAAGATATACTTCGTCATCGGCAAGCACCCTTTTCCCATAATATTTTCTTCCAGATTATACACCGCAATTGTTACGAAAGTATTTCGGATACAATAATATATTCTGCCATTTTCAGTTTTTCATAAAAGGGCTAAATAGTATTGACTTTTTCTTTCTGGCATATGCTACAATTGCCTCCCTTTAGTAAGAAAGTGTGGGAAATACCACTAAAAGCTTTGTATAAACCCTGCAAGAAGTTAAAAGGGAGGCCTATATTATATGACAGCAAATGATCGTTTTGACATTGTTATTATTGGAGGAGGACCCAACGGCACGGCGATGGCGGCCTACCTGTCGAAGTGCGGACTTAAGGTCTGCGTACTTGAGGAAAGGTATGAGGCGGGCGGCTCATGCGAAACCGCTGAGCCCAAAGCAGGATTGCGTATATTCCCTCATG
>CAZWOG010000077.1:0-4746 GCA_964635685.1 uncultured Dehalococcoidales bacterium
TGTCCCCTATCCTTTTAAAAATCCCCCAAGACTGGGGGATACAGGGGGTTGATATAGCTTGTATCAGATATCTCATAAATCGATCGCAGTCGATTAGCTACGAGCCCCGATGCACACAGTAGTACCCGTCGCCCGCGCGATCTCCTTGCCCCTGGAATCGCAGACCTTCATCTCAGAGGTCCCCATACGTTTACCCGCATGAATCACCCTCGACTCCGCATATATCGTCTCGCCGACGGCCGGGGCCTTCATGAAATGAATATTCATCTGAACGGCGACATGGATGTTATCCAGCGTATTGCAGGCGCAGCCGAAGGCCTGATCGAGAACGGTGGCAACGATGCCGCCGTGGACCATATTCTCCCAGTTCAGGTGCTCCTTCTTAAGCTCCATCTTAACCTTGGCGTACCCCTTCGACAAATCGACAAGTTTCATTCCCATATAAACGGCGCACGGCGACTCATTGAACTTTTTGCTCATCTCATTCAAATCCGACATCGACTGCCTCGCAAACTATAAATCGACTACTATTGATCCGCATCCCGAACCGATATCAATCCATTCAGTACGCCGACATATGCCGCGCCGCCCTGCGGGCCCAAGGCTATCGGCGCATAATTATTGTTATACCCGATGCCGGTGCCCGTCAGAACCTTGAAAACGGTATCGCCCGTATCGAAGTCCACGGCGGTGAAGTACCACGCGTCCAGCCTGTCATCCCGCGGCTCCTTGGTGTAGAGATAAATCAGGCCGCTGGCCAGCGACATCTTGGGCACAGTGGTGGGCGATCTCTCGGAGCTGTTCCAGACCTCGACGCAGTGGTAGCCGCCGCTGCCGTCAGGAACCGCATCCACACGCACTACGCCACCAACGGTAGAACGGCCATCGGCGGCAGAGAACATATTCTCCCAACCGTAGTTGTTTTCCACGATAACGGAATATTCGATGCCGTTAGCACCCTCGCGCGCCAGCCCGATGAACGAGTTATCAGTGCAGCTCTCGTTATCGGAGAACACCGGAATACTACAGACCTCAGAGCCATCGGAACGTTTGATAAAGATAACGTTCATCCTCGGATCAGCATTATCGGCTATGGCCACCATCTCGCCGATAAGCGTCGGTGTAGTGCCGGAGCCCTGATTGATCATGCCCGGTTTGACACGCGTCCCTCGATCGTACTCGGAGCGCCAGTCGATAACGGGCTGGCCTTGGTCATCGGCATGGAAAAGATACAAAGCGTAATCCGAGACGATATATGCACCGTCCTCGCCTATAGTGAAGGAATTCTGAATCTCCTCCCCCACCAGCTCCATGGTATGAATGTCGCCGCTCTCCATATCGACCGTGCCCACCACGCCGTAGCGCGTCACGAACCAGAGCAGGCCATCCCAATCCGGCAACGCCGCCCCAACCTTATCCCGTGCCGGAGGGTCCTTGGACACCACATAGTCTTCAAGGCTGTATTCCCGCACCAGCCGGAACGCATGCTTGCCTTCATCATAAGCAACAATCTGAATGCTGTGATTGTTGGTCCCGATGATGGCGCGGTCCTGATCGTCCAGGCAGAAATAGGCACCTCCCGATGTATCCTGCATCGGGCCTATCGGATCGTCCTGCCAGTACTCCCAGCGTGGCGGCAGCGGATAGACGGCCAGCTCATTCAATGTGATGGGGTCGAGCAGTAGGAGCTGCGGGAGACTCAGATTGGCGCACACTGTCCAGATGCGGCCCTTGCTGTCGAACGCGACCGTGGCGCACTCGGCAAACCCGCGATACGTGGAAACGACCTCGGTGCCGTTGCCCAGTGGCCCGGCTACCTCATAGGTATCAGTCATATAAGCATCATCATGCATATTGCTTGCGCCGTTAGGCGCCATGAAGGGATCCTGCGGTATGGACAGATGAGCGATCTGCTTGCTGTAGCCTTCAGGATAATCAGCGTTGCGAATATATAACATGTCCTCAGTCACAAGCGAATAGAAATCATCGTTAGGGATCGGCTCCGCCGGTATCCCGTTGTAGGGTGCACTGCAGGCGCAGCACCCGATGGCAATTAGAGACATTAGCGATATGGCGAGGACGTTTTTCATTTACACCCCCAATATCACAAATTGGATTGGGCTACTATCTATGCTCCGTGCTGCGATTTGATAGTAGGGATATAAATATTATCGGCATATTCCTTCATCATACGCCTGGCACAGAAATGAGGAACTACTGAACATATCGATTCCTTAGACTTCTCAATCCACTTGTGCGGCAGCATGGCGCGATCCCTGGCGTAGAAAAGCGGTATTATCTCCTCTTCCAGAAGATGGTAAATCGACTCCGCATCCTCTTTATCCTCATCTGCTGAAAAAGCCCTCTCCGGACCCCCGCCAACTGCCCAGCCATTTCTGCCGTTGTATCCCTCATTCCACCAGCCATCGCGTACGCTGAGGTTCAGTGAACCGTTTATCGCCGCCTTCATTCCACTTGTGCCACAGGCTTCACGGAGACGACGGGGGACATTGAGCCATACATCGACACCGTGAATAAGATAGTGTGCCATATGCATATCGTAATCCTCAACGAAGGCTATGCGCCCATGAAAACGCCTGTCGGAGGCCAGCTTGTAAACACGTTGAAGAAGCTGCTTGGCATTCGAGTCTGCAGGGTGTGATTTGCCGGCAAATATGATCTGAATAGGCCGCCAGGGATCTGTAACCATACGGATCAAACGTTCCACATCCCTGAAGATCAGATCGGGTCGCTTATACTCCGTAAAGCGACGTACAAAACCGACGGTTAATATCTCGGGATGAAAAAGTGTGCCCATAGAGAGCAGCTGTTGTGCCTCAGCACCGCCGATTGCCCACCGCTTCTGAGCGCGAGCCCTCATGGCACTCATAAGCTTCCTCTTGAGATCCAGCCTGGTCTCCCAGAATTCACGATTGGGAATCTTCCAGACGTCCTGCCAGACCTCCGGATCATCCTGCCTCTTGGCCCAGTCCTCAGCAAAATACATGTCGAACAGCTCGCCCATCTCCGGCGCCAGCCATGTGGGTACATGGACTCCATTAGTTACAGATGAAATCGGGATCTTCTCCTCACTTAATTCAGGCCACAGCCCGTGCCACATCTTTCTGGCGACACCTCCGTGGATTTTACTGACTCCGTTACTGCCCTGCGACATCCTCAGAGCAAAAGCGGTCATATTGAATGCACGGTCGCCGGTGGCTTCTTCCCTTCCCAATTTGAGAAATTTGTCTTTATCTATGCCCGTGGAGCCCCAATATTTGTTTAAATACTTATCAACCAGGTATATAGGGAATACATCATGGCCGGCGGGAACCGGGGTATGTGTAGTAAAAATTGTGCCAGCCTTAATCTTGCTCACCGCTTCATCGAAAGGCGTGCCCTTCTGTACCTCCTCCCTGATACGCTCCGCGATCATGAAAGCTGTATGTCCTTCATTGCTGTGCCATAATACTGGTTCCTTGCCCATCAGCCTTAACACACGAACACCACCTACACCCAGCACTATTTCCTGCTGGATGCGCCATTCCCAGTCGGAGACATAAAGTTGTGCAGCTAAAGATCGATCGGAAGGAGTATTCTCCTCTACATCTGTATCCAGAAGATAAAGGTCAACACCCCCTACGCCTACGTGCCAGACAGCGATCGAGACCTGCCTGTCCCCTAGCTGAACTTTAGCCCTAAGCGGGTGTCCCTGTGAATCGTTTACCACCCTGATAGGCGCTTCTTTGAAATTAAGCTGTCTGTGATCTTCCTCCTGCCAGCCATCTACAGATATGCGTTGAGAGAAGTATCCGCTCGGGTACATGAACCCGACACCGACTAACGGAATTCCCAGATCACTGGCTTCCTTACAGATATCACCAGCCAGAACACCGAGGCCGCCAGCATAAATCGGCAGGGCGTTGTGAATGGCAAACTCGGCAGAAAAAAACGCTATCGGCCTGCTCAATTGGTCAGCATATTTCTGAGAAAACCACTTCTTCTGAGGCAACATGTCGGCATTAAAACCCGCCATCACTGAATCATAGAGGTCGATGAACTTGAGGTCCTTAGCAGCAGCTTCCTTACGATAATACTTCATCTGCTGCATTTGCTTTACAGGATTATGAGAACTGAAATTCCATAGCTGATAATCCAGCTCACGGAACAGCTCGCGGGCATTGGAATGCCAGCTCCACCAGAGGTTATATGCAAGATCATTGAGCCCAGATATACGATGAGGTAATTCCAGATTCTGTTTATTATCGCCCATAAACTCTTTTCCGTATTAATTGCAACTATTTGTATGTTACCATATCGACTTAAAAAAACATACGTCGCCATTATGATAAAATTTCAACGCAATACTAAACTATCCGATTCTTTCTGCCGTTGCGCTGCTGGCCCCGTTTACGCAGGCTGTCGCGGGCGATGTATAACGGCAACGAGGTCAACTGCCGCAACCCGCCGATGGTCGATAAACTCCTCATCTGCTGCATCACTTCCGCCGTAAGCTCAGTGATGATAATACGCTCTTTTACCTCGCCCTTTTCTTTGACTAAATGAAGGCGGTAAACGGAGTATAAACCGATAACAGCAGCTATAACGAATAGAAAGTCGAGCCCCTCCAGGCTCAATGCATGCACCCCGAACTGCCTGCCCGGTTCAGACCACTCAAACGATAAAACCAGTTCCTTGGAAGCAAAGAGCAATCCTATCGCACCTCCCACGAGAGATGCCACCCCT
>CAZWOG010000078.1:0-4510 GCA_964635685.1 uncultured Dehalococcoidales bacterium
TAGAATTAGATTTCTTACAGATAGAACGGCTCTGATTTATCGCAAGAAGCATTTCATAGAGGTAGAAACTTGGCTAAAAAGGTAAAAACAATAATAAAAATACAACTGCCGGCGGGGCAGGCAAGCCCGGCACCGCCAGTGGGTCCGATACTCGGACAATACGGATGTAACATTATGGGCTTCTGCAAGGAGTACAACGAACGGACGGCGTCCCAGACAGGATCGATAGTACCGGCAGAAATAACTATATATGATGACCGTTCGTTCACATTCACACTCAAGACCCCCCCGGTAGCAGATATGCTTCGTAAAGCGCTCGGGATAGAGAAGGGGAGCGGTACGCCTAACACACAGAAGGTAGGGAAGCTCCCCAGGAGCAAGGTCGAAGAGATCGCCAAAATGAAGATGAAAGACCTAAATGCCGCTGATATAAAGGGCGCTATGCAAATGATTGAGGGGACAGCAAGAAGCATGGGGATCGAGGTAGAATAATGGCTAAACACGGTAAGAAATATAACGAGGCGTCTAAATTAATAGACCCCCAGAAAGAATACGATCCCAAAGAGGCTATCGCCCTGGTGAAGAAAGCGTCATTTGTCAAGTTCGATGAAACGGTTGAAGTGCATATGCATATGGGGCTGGATCCTCGACACGCTGATCAGCAGGTAAGGGGAGTTGCCAGCCTGCCGCACGGACTCGGGAAACAGATTAGAGTACTGGTCTTCACTCAAGGCGAAGGGGTGAGGATCGCAGAGGAAAGCGGTGCCGACTTTGCCGGCTGCGATGATCTGGTTAAGAAGATCGAGGAGGGTTGGCTCGATTTCGATGTTGCCATAGCCACCCCCGACGTTATGGGCAAAGTCTCCAAGCTCGGTAAAATACTGGGGAGAAAGGGCCTGATGCCGAACCCTAAATCAGGAACAATCGTACAACCTGCAGATATTGCCCGCGCAATTGGTGAGTCAAAAAAGGGACGTGTTGATTTCAGGCTCGATAAAACATCTGTAATTCATGTCTCGATAGGTAAAGCCAGCTTTGATGAGAACAAACTGTTCGATAATCTTTCTTCTCTAATTGAAACAGTTGTGAAGGTCAAGCCTCGAGGTGCAAAAGGGCAATATGTGAAAAGCATCTCTATTAATACGTCAATGGGCCCTGGGGTAAAACTTGACCTGAAACCCGCATTAGATTTAAAGGCCATGTAGCCTGGTGAAGACTGGTATGAAGATTCAACCAAATATAGGAAATACCGATCGCGTTATCAGGGCAATTCTGGGAATCGCCTTAATACTTGTAGCGTTCCTTTTGCTCCATGCAGCTGATGCAGAGATTGGCGGTATTATACTGGCAGTATTTGGAGTATTGTTAATCGTAACTGCAGCTACGAGATATTGTGTAGGATATACATTATTCCATTACTCAACTTTTAAAAAGAAATAATATTTTTTGAAACCATAGACAGCAGGCGCCTTGTAGCTTAATGACATGCCTGCCGAGGTAAAGGCAAGTTTAAAAGTCCCTCATGTCTATGGCATAGGGACTTTTTAATTTAAGAGGTGAGATATGCATCTGGAAGAAAAAAAGAAGGCTGTCGACGAGCTGGCCGAAAAGGTGGGACGCGCTAGCGTAATTATTGCCACTAACTATGGCGGGCTTACCGTAGCTGAGATGACTGATCTGCGGCGCAAGCTACGCAGTCAGCAGATTGAGTTCCGAGTTATCAAGAATACCCTGGCCCGGTTTGCTGCCTCAAAGGCCGGCAAGGAGGAACTTGATAAAATCGTTATTGGTCCTACTGCTGTGGCTTTCGGGTACGGGGATATCGCCATCCCGGCAAAAGTGTTGCTGGAATATATCCGCAGCACAAAAAGCCAATTAAAGATCAGCGGCGGCCTTATAGAGAATCGTGTGCTGAGCGCCGCCGAAATAGCCACCTTAGCCACTATGCCACCAAAAGAGGTATTGGTAGCTAAGTTGCTCGGCAACCTCAAAGGTCCACTTTATAGTCTGGTTAATGTACTTAATGCGAATATAGCCGGGCTTACATATGTACTTTCTGCGAGACAAAAACAACTGGAAAAAGGAGGATAGAATGTCGGAAGGTAAGAAAATGAGCAAAGAGGAACTTATAAGTGTCATTAAGAATATGACCGTTCTCGAACTCAGCGATTTAGTCAAAGCTCTTGAAGAGGAATTCGGCGTCAGTGCTGCGGCACCGGTAGCTGTAGCAGCTGTAGCCGGTGCCCCTTCGGCAGCTGCCCCTGCTGCTGCAGCGGAAGAGCAGACGGAGTTCACGGTAATACTCAAAGAAGTAGGGGCTAACAAAATACAGGTAATCAAAACAGTGCGTGAGGTAACGGGCTTAGGGCTAAAGGAATCCAAGGATTTGGTAGAAGGGGCTCCGAAGCCAATTAAAGAGGGTATCTCCAAAGAGGAAGCTGCTACAATAAAGAAGAAAATGGAAGCATCCGGTGCTACTGTAGAAGTTAAATAAACGACAGTGAGTATTAGACGATTGCAAACGTCAAATACAAACTACATCATCAGCACCTGGCATAGCCTTCAAGATTGCAGGCAGCAGGGAAATAGCCCTGAACGCCGGGTGCTGATGGCAAGTGTGGAACAGCTTCCAGGCTAGCCCATCTAGGTTTGAAATAATTATAGAGTTATCGACGTCAGTCACTTGGCATTCACTCCCCGTAACTATTTAATCAACGCCGACTTCAGGGAGCCGGAATAAAAAATAGAGGAGGTTTGACCAATGACAGTCAAGGTTATTATTGAGCGTACTGTAACGCCGGAGAACCAGGAAAAATTGCAGCTCCTGCTAAAGCAATTAAGAACAATGGCTGTGAACCAGCCCGGCTATGAAACAGGAGAAACCCTCTATTCAGTGGATAATCCCGGGGCACATATCGTAATCAGCACCTGGCATAGCTTGCCAGAGTGGCAGTCATGGAAAAACAATCCGGAACGCAAGAAGATATTAAACGAAATCGACCGTTTGCTGGTGACCCCTGCTAAAGAATCCACTTATATAGAACCCTGGGCCTCATTACCAAATGGCATATAATCCAAACGCCATTTAATATCGAATAAACGAGGGGCTCACTATAGTTATCCTTCAAAGAAGTTTATAGGAGGAATATATTCCCAGTGGAATATCACATTCGCATCAGCGAACTCCCAACCAGCGAACGTCCCCGTGAACGTCTTAAACAGAGCGGCGTCACAAGCCTCTCTAACAGTGAGCTTTTAGCCATCATCCTGCGCACAGGAACACATGCCGAAAATGTACTTGGCCTAGCAAACCGGCTGCTTGTAAAGTTCGGCGGCCTCCCTGGGCTCTCTCGCGCCAGCTTCAACGAGCTCTGCAATGAGCACGGAGTGGGCCAGGCCAAAGCAGCCCAGCTTAAGGCCGCAATGGAGCTGGGCCGAAGGTCGGCATCCACCCAGACGGAGGAGAAAACCACCATCCGCTCCCCACAGGATGCCGCCAGCCTGGTTATGTCAGATATGGGGGCACTTCAGCAGGAGCATCTCCGAGTCATGCTTCTTAATTCAAAAAATCACTTGATCTCCATTCACGAGGTCTACAAAGGCAATGTTAATGCGTCGACGATCCGCACCAGCGAGCTGTTCCGCAGCGCTGTAAGAGAGAACTGCCCCGCAGTCATCGTAATACACAACCACCCGTCGGGCGAGCCGGAGCCCAGCAATGACGATATAATCGCTACCGAGCACATGATTAAAGGCGGTAAGGCGCTGGACATAGAGGTATTGGATCACATTATAATCGGCAACCATAAGTATGTTAGCCTGAAAGAGCGCGGAATCATTTCCTGAATACAGCAAGGCTAGATGAAACGGCTGGAAGTGCAAGCTGGATTGTAGTCAAGATATCAAAGATATTGCCACACATAGTGTCTTGTGATACCCTTTATTAATCTTATTCATGTATAGGGGGTTATATGAAAAAGAGACGGATCGGTGTTTTGACCGGCGGCGGCGATTGCCCCGGCTTGAATCCAGCCCTCAAGTGGATAGTTCAGGCGGCATCAGACGAAAGAATACAGGCCGAGGCCGGCATCCAGTTCGAGGTAATAGGTATAAGAAACGGCTGGAAAGGCCTCATCAATATCGACCCCAACAACCTGCTACAGGATGCATCTATCGCTAATGGTTTTGAGATCCCTCATGGCATGATCCTTACACCGGCAATAGTCAGGTCGTGGGACAGATATGGAGGCACCTTCCTCGGCTCATCGAGAACAAATCCCTACAGCTCCAAGAACGACCAGTCGAAGAAAGTGATTGAAAACATAGAGAAGCTGGAGCTGGAGGCCTTGATAGCGATAGGCGGCGACGATACCCTGAGTGTGGCGCAGAAACTCTCGGCGGTTGGCATTAACGTAGTGGGAATACCCAAGACCATCGACAAAGACCTGCCGGGCACCGACTACACCCTCGGCTTCGAAACCGCGATTAACGTTATTGTTGAATCCGTCGA
>CAZWOG010000079.1:0-4500 GCA_964635685.1 uncultured Dehalococcoidales bacterium
CTGGAAAGCCTCTTGCCCAGTATGTTTGAATTGAAATCCGGTTTCTTTCTTTAACTTAACGGTATTCACCATAATTGGATATTTTATTAATGCCATTGCCTCGCCGCCCGGGGCATCCGACTGAAGGTGCAATTTCCAGGTCATATTGGTAATGAAAGTACTCAATGTATCCGGGAGTGTTATGCACTTCTTGCCTATCCTACTCATCATTTCAGTGTATCTCATGCTTCCATCAGCAGCCACATTAAATATCCCCTTATGACCTTTTTTCAACACTAACACTACTATCTCGGTCAAGTCGTCCTCATGGATAAATTGCCATTCGGGATCGTATCCTCTTATACGCATGGAGACAGGATTTTTCAGAAAAGCAGCCAACGGCCCTCCATCGCTCTGCGGACCTGCCACTGCAACAGCCCGTAATACAGAGACACTTTTATCTGGATTCAGTTTCATGAACTCCTGAAACATTTTGTCGACCTCAGCTTTATGCTGGGGATATTGAAATCCTACATTCGGCCTTAGAGGCGTATCTTCATCCAGATGCTTAGTATTCTCAGGATGCGCTCCATAAGCCACGTAGCTGCTTAAAAACGAAATGCGTTTTACCGATTCGCTTCTGCATGCATGAAGAAAATTCTCTGATCCAACGATATCTGTCGCATGGGCACCTTTAAGATCACGGCTTGGCGATATTACAAAAGCGAGATGAACCGCTGTATCGATGTTGTTCTCAGCGAAAATCTTATCGAATGGCTCACGAATGTCGTGAGAATAAAATTTGAGCTTCGAAGAGGCGACCTTAGGGGCTCTCCTGCTTATCCCTACGATACGCTCCACACTATCGTCACGCTCCAATCGGCTAATCAATTGCTGGCCGAGATATCCGGAGGCACCTGTAACAGCAACATTCTTCATATATCATCTCCGCTGACGCAAAATCGCTCTACCTGCCTTGATTGACGATTTACGACCTAATTTAGCATCAAACTCTATAATACATAGTAAATCTACCAACGAAAATAGTAAATGCCTTATCGCTCTACAAAAGGGGAAAAATATCAACGTCTGGGGGTATCAATAGCAGTCTCTACAAAATGCAGTTAGTCCGCTCGCTCAAAGCTGATGCGCAGTACTTTCTTCGTACTTTCAGTAACCTTAACAGATTCAGCTATACGCCACCCGACAACCCATACTATATTATGCTCATCCCCAGCGCATACTAAAGGTACCCTGTCGCGCCATGTGCTTGGAATCTTGGCATCTACCATGAAGTCCTGAAGCTTCTTGGCATTACTCATGCCCAGCGGCTGAAAGCGATCCCCCGGCTGGCGGCGACGCACTGTCAGTTCCATGCCGCTGACATCCGCATCGATACAAGCCTTGAAACCTTGGGCTTGTTTCCTATGCGAGACTACATCCGCTTGTACACGCCACCCAGGAAGCAGCGTAACACCCGGCACCTTCAAGCGGCGCATCCGTCCAACCTCAGGAAGAGGACAGGCATCGGCCGCATCCTTTGCCAACAAACACGTATCATAGCTAACATAGAACTTCAGCCCACGAGGCAACGAAATTCGCCTGCCTGCTGGCTTCCGCAACGCCTCCATCATCCTCTCGATGTGAACCGCCTCAATATCCACCAGATCACCTAAAGCCTCGTCCATGACCCGACGCAACAAATGGCGCTGCAGAGCAGGATGCAACAAAAGAATCGCTTCAGTATTTATCGTAATGCCGATAGGATTGACACACACGGCATCGCTCCACACCTTCGCCACTTCGCTCTCGATAAACGACAAATCGTCCGCAGCAGTATGCGCCACGCGCCTGATCGCAGCCCCGACGTTGCTATTGGCCTCCCGCAGCATCGGCAACAGTTCATGGCGGAAACGGTTCCTCGTGTAATCAAGCGAGTAATTCATCGAATCGATGCGCGGCTTGAGGCCATGAGCTAGACAGTAATCCTCTGTCTCCTTCCTCGACACCTCAAGCAACGGCCTTATCACCCGCAGCCTTCCTCGTCCGCGTGGATGCATATCAGTAAGTGGCGACATGCCGCGCAGCCCTCCCAACCCACTGCCCCGCACCAGGTGCATCAGTACGGTCTCAACCTGATCATCCTCGGTATGCCCCAGAGCCACACATTCAGCACCTACCGATTCGGCAACACGTGCGAAGAAATCATAGCGCACTTCGCGCGCCGCCTCCTCCAAAGAAAGCTTATACTCCTTGCGATACGAATTGACATCCATCGCCTCGACAGTGACTGGAATCCCTAGAGAATAGCCTAATTGTTCAACATAGACTGCGTCTTCATCAGATGACTCACCGCGCAGCATATGATTTAAATGAGCTATATGAAGCTGTATACCCAGCGATCCTTTGAGCTGATTCAACACATGTACAAGGCATGCCGAGTCAGGCCCGCCCGAAACACCTACCAGCACCACCCTCCCACCGCTTGCGACCGCAGGAGCGTCGCCGACAGCCGGTATCAGACTTTCCCGACGGATGAAATCCAGCACCCGCTGATTCAAACCCTTCATCTACAATACACCGCCCTCGTTTCGTTCCAGTCCCTTCCAATGACAGGTATCGTTGAACAATAACAAAGATACGTTTCGATCCTTAAACTCAAGTATGCTTATCGAGGCCACGTTCAGCCTTATCCGCCTGAAATCCGCTATATCCATATCCAGCGCACTGGCTACAATACTCATAATAGCCAAGGTATGACTAACAACTATGACATCACTGTCGTTATGCTCGCTGACTATCCGCTGCAAAGTCGGCCAAGTCCTATCCCGCAAATCCATAAAAGATTCGCCCCCAGGCAACCGCAACGCCGGATCGCCCCTCATCCAGAGTTTAAAGAAGTCGCCGTAACGCTCAGCAACCTCCTCGAACGTCAGCCCATCAATATCCCCGGCAGCGATCTCTTTCAAAGCATCGCTAAACTCTACTTCAACACCCAACACCCGAGAAATCTCAGCGGCCGTCTCACGCGTACGCTGCAATGGGCTGGAGTATATAGCAGAGACGTTCTCATTTCGCAGTGCCTGAGCCAGCAACGCAGCTTGCCTTCGACCCGTCTCATTCAACGCGATCTCGGTGTGCCCTATGATACGGCTCTGCCGATTCCATTCCGTCTCCCCATGACGCACTAAAATCAATCTCATAAATATCACTCACCCACCAAGAAAAGCTTGGTACGGCATATAGACCTAGGCTGCTCGTTAAAACCCAGCGCCAAAACAACCTGTTCCGCTCTGCCTGAAGCAGAACTGTCGGCGCGCAGGCACATGCCAAGTACACATATCGCTCCATGCGCCTCGACAAACCACACCCGTTCCACCAGTTTACGCAGGTCATAGCTGCGCATTTCTTCATCGCGTTTATGCTGCCATGGCAACTCCGTCAGCGCCAGAAACGAATCGATAGCAGCCTTGATTTCATCGACAGGTTTATCGGTTTCTATCTCGACACGATACTCGGCACGACGCACCTGCGACTGCAAAGACGGCGCATCCGGCGACACTTGCGCCACGCTGATAATACTCACCCCTTTCGGCAGCTGATTAGCGAGGGTTTTTTGTACCAGATAAGGAGAAACCCTGCGCTGGATGACAATATCCATCAATTCCCCCTCGCCTGTAACACCCAATGGAAGCGGTGCTGCTATAGAGATTTTCGGATGAGGGCTGAACCCCTGAGAGTATGCAAGCGGTAGATTTGCACGGCGCAAGGCTCGCTCCCACAATCGCATCACATCCAGATGAGAGAGATACTTTAATTCTTCCCCGCGAGAGAAGGTGACTCGCAGCCTATGCATATCGCTTTACTCCTTGGTCACCAGTATCTTCTCGATCCGCAACTCCCTCATCTGCGTAACCGCCATCTTCAGATTGCTATACTTTATCTGCTCACCCTCCCTGGGTATATGCCCAAGAAGGCTGAGTAAAAACCCGGCTACAGTATCATAATCGCCTGACGGCAGCTCCAGCTTCAACTCCTGATTTGCTTCTTCGATTCTCATACCGCCGTCGATCTGGACCGTTTTATCGTCGATTACTTCGAAATCTTTGTCCACCTGCTTTAACTCGTCACCCATCTCTCCCACGATCTCACTCACCAACTGCTCCACCGTCACGATGCCGCTGGTTACACCGAACTCATCGACTACCACGATCATATGATTCCCATGATCCTGCATTTCGGCCAACAGCTTGACGACACGTTTCGTCTCCGGCACAAAATGAACAGGACGCACAAGCTCATCGATTATGCTGTTTTTATCCATAGCACCGCGTGCCTCCGCCATAAGAACATCCTTCACAGAGATAATACCGACAACATGATCCAGACTATCCCTGTACACCGGGAAGCGCGTATGCGGATAATCGGAATAAATAGAGAGGAAATCGGCTAACTTCGTGCCTTCTTCTATCGCTATAACCTCAGGCCTGGGGGTCATGACATCACTGACACTGCGATGGC
>CAZWOG010000080.1:0-4446 GCA_964635685.1 uncultured Dehalococcoidales bacterium
AACGCTTCGTAGGAGGCATCGATGACCAGGTCATAGCCATCCTTGTCCCACAGCTCACCGAACTTGGTGCAACCCATTCCAATTATGGCTACTTTATCTTTAATACTCTCTGCCATTTTCGTCATCTCCTCCTAAGATACTCTCACCGGACGGCACTTCCAGAAGTAGTTGTGCACTCCGGCGCCATCGTGAATTCTTCTGAAGGTCATCTCCACCTTCATGCCGATACTGATCTTCGAGGTATCGCGGTCGGTCATAGTGATGTAGATGCGCCCATCGTCGTCGAATTCGCTTATGGTCCATACACGCGGAGGATCGACCTCTAATGCGCGCTCGTCCATGCTGTAGGTGAAAACTGTAGCTTTTTTATCGGAAAGCCTGACCTCGTCGTAGTCGTCTTTGGACTGGCAGTACGCGCATATCCTCTGGATGGGGAACTGTATCTTACCGCACTTGCGGCACTTGCATCCGTGAAGCGGGATCACCTGTGTACGGTCGCGCCACATCATCGGCAGCGAGCTGATGTACTGCGGCCTGCGATCCGCCTCCCCCTGCATCAGGTTGCGGAATTTGATGTATTTCTCGTAATTGGCTATCGGCATCTTTGATGCGAGGTGCTTCTTTATGCCCCTGCGGTTCTTTATGTTTGTTATCTTGTCGGTTACCTGCAATACGAAGGCATCGGCCCCGTCGCCGTAGTTGGCCAGCAGGATTTTATCGCCCGGCTTGGCATCTTCCAGCGCCGCCACCAGCATCATGGGCGCGAGTGCGGCTCCGGTGTTGCCGAGGGCCCCGAACATCGGGTTCTGTATCTGGCCCTCCTCCAGCTTGAGCGATTTCGCTAGCCTGCCGTGGCTCCTGCCGTCGGGGCCATAGAGCACTGCTTTGGCAAAGTCGCTGGTTTTCAACCCGGTTTTCTTCAGCAACCCTTTGATCGCGGCCATCATCTTCTCGGTGTAGCCGTGATCCATTATGAAGCGGTCTTCCCATGTGCGTATGTAGGCGTCCTCCGCCCTCTTCCAAACATCCACAAAGTCGCTGGATATGGAGTAGCTGTCCACGATCTCTACCGCTACATCTTCGTTGCTGATAAGGAAGGCAGCAGAGCCGTCGCCGAACACGGGCTCGAACTCCGAGGCCGGCGGCGCCAGGCGGCAGTCGGCGGCCGTGACAAGCACGTTCTTGGCCGAGCCGGCCTTGACCGCGTCGCAGGCGATCTTGAGCGCGCTCGTGCCGGCCCTGGTCGAACTGGACAGATCGACCGTGGAGACGGTGGTGCGCAGGTCTACCGCTGCGGCTATGATGCTGGCCGACAGCTTCTCGTCGTAAGGCGAGGTCGTGGAGGCAAAAACAAGGCCGTCAACTATTTGACGGTCGTATCCGGTCAGACAATCGATAGCGGCCTCCACCGACATAGTGAGGCTATCCTCATCGTAGTTGGCCGTTGCCCGCTCCCCTTTTCCGCCCCTTCCGCCCCAGGCTCGGGCCAGTTCTGCTTCGCTTAATCTGTAAACAGGTACATAAGCGCCAAAAGATTTTATCCCGATCACTGTTCACTCCTCTCTCAATGAATCAAAATGTGAAAGTCGACCTTGAATATTTTAATCGCTGGCGATGCTCAGGTCAAATTTTGAGAGGGGGATTCAGTCGTTTGATAGAAGACCCCCTGTTATCCCCCATGAATGGGGGAAACGTCATCCGAACCCCCTGTTAATCCCCCATACGTTGGGGGATATAATAAAATTTAGGGGACACCCCTAAAACCCTGCCAGAGGGTGATCCCTCTGGATTTCCCTGTAACGATTAAAGATTATGAAAAGATAGAGACACCCCCAGATCCCCCGACAGGAGAGAATCTCCTGCACCTCTATATCGCCCAACCCGTCATTCCGGCCCCGTATCGGCGTACGGAGTAAACTCCGGCCGGAATCCAGAGAAGACTGGGGCTGTTTGCGTCGGGGGGATTGACGTAGGGGCACTGCTTGCCGTGCCCATTCAGCTACCCTCTCCCTCCGCAGGGGAGAGGGTTAGGGTGAGGGCGAGAGTCTGTAAGTAGGGTGGGTTTAACGAAGTGTAACCCACCTTTTGTTCTGGAGCGAGTAGTAATATAATATTAAAAATGCAAAAACTGGTTGAAGGAGCTCAGCGTCTGGGGTTATCGCTTACGTCAGAGCAGATCGAGCGTTTTCAGGCTTATTACAATGAGCTTGTCGATTGGAATCGCAGAATGAACCTCACTGCAATAGTCGACTATGACGAAGTGCAGGTCAAACACTTCCTCGATTCCCTCACCGTTTCGCTGGCCTTTTCGAAGATGCCCTCAAGCGTTGTGGATGTAGGTGCCGGGGCCGGATTGCCCGGCATAGCATTGAAGATATTCTATCCTGACATAGAATTAACATTAATCGATTCGGTTCAAAAGAAGGCGATATTCCTCAATCATCTTGTCGATGCTCTCGATCTTCAAAAGGTAGATATGGTGACCGGGCGCGCCGAGGAATTAGCTCATGACGCTCGCTACCGCGAACATTTCGATGCAGTACTGTCGCGCGGGGTCGCCAGGCTCGCTTCGCTGGCCGAGATGACCCTTCCGTTTTGTGCCGTTGGTGGCGTGTTTATCGCCATGAAAAAGCGGGAGGATCGTGGGGAGGTTGATGAGGCTGAGTCGGCATTGCAGATTCTTGGCGGGCGATTGAGGCAGGTTATCTATATAGAACTTCCGGAGCTTAGCGATAGGGCGCTGATCGTTATCGATAAGGCAAGGCCCACCCCCGAAAAATATCCCCGGCGCAGCGGGATACCGCAGAAACGCCCGCTATTGCGAACTGCAAAGGGAGCGAATTGACCGAAGAGCATAAACCCAATACCGCCCCGGAGAATGGGAGTTTGGGGGAAGAGAAGAACTTCCTCCGCAAGCGATTTTTCAATTTCCGCACGCTGATATCCCTGATATTGGCTATAGGCTTGATAGTAGTCATTTTCACTCAGCTTAATGTAGATTTCGCCGATATGTGGGGCAAGATAAAAGATTGCAGTCCATTGTACTTCGCTCTCGCTTTCATTTGTTACTATATAAGCTTTCCTATAAGAGCTTTGAGATGGCGTTACCTGATGTATCATGCCGGGATACGTAAAGACCAGGGTGTAGAAATGCCGTCTCTGTTGGCACTTACGCAGATGGTGCTTATGAACTGGTTTGCCAACTGCGTATTGTATGCAAGACTGGGTGATGCGTATCGCGCTTATCTTTTTAAGGAACGTACCGGAGTCAGTTTCTCAAAGATACTGGGCACGCTGCTGGCCGAGCGCTTCCTTGATATTCTCGTTATAGTTCTCTTAACAGTAGTATCTATTATCTGGCTATTGTTAACGGGCGGACACGATTGGAAAGTGTTCGGGACAGTCCTGGTTATCGGGATCGTTTTGCTGCTGGTGATTGCTATGGTTCTGGGGGGTATGGGTAAGTTTGGGCACAAGCTTGTCAACCTTCTGCCGAAGAAGATCAGGGTCTTCTATACGATGTTTGAGCAAGGTGCCCTGAGTAGCTTCGGGCAGTTACGCCTACTTACGCTGCTGACCGTGGTCATCTGGCTGCTGGAGGCCGGACGCCTCATCTTAGTGGCGCAAGCGTTAGGGTTCGATATTATAGAAGTTGGGATAGCCCTATTCATTTTCGCTGCCCTGGCCAATGCCCTGATAACAGCTATTCCACTCACCCCGGGCGGACTGGGTTTGGTGGAGCCCGGTGTAGCCGGGCTTTTAATGATAACCGGCCTTACCAAGTCAGCAGCATGGTCGATCACCTTGTTAGATCGCAGTATCAGTTTCTTAAGTGTTATCGCTGTAGGGCTGCTGGTATTCGCTTCCTGGCATGTGATGGAAGCTGTAAGAAAACGGCGTTCAATACGCACACACCTGCGCTAGGAGAATGTTGAAAAGTCTTGGTCAACCCCCTCTATCCCCCAGTCTTGGGGGATTTTTAAATCTGGGGGGCACCCCCAGTTCCCCCGGTCCTTCCAGTACTGGAAGGACACCTCTTTTTCGACAGGCTCGCCAGGCAGCAGCCTTCGCACCTCGGCATCTTGCGGCAGACATCCTTGCCGTGACGAACAAACAGCGCGTGGTATTCGTTGAACATCCCCTCGTCATGCGGCAGGTTCTCCATGAATAATCGCTGAAACGCCTCATAACTGTCGCTCGCTGGTGCAAGCCCAAGCCGTCCGATTATCCGCTTTGTATAGGCATCGATAACAAAAATCGGGCGATGCGCGGCGTAGAGCAGGATCGAGTCGGCGGTCTCCGGCCCGATGCCGTGGATCGACAGCAGCTCCTTCCGCAGATCGCTTGTGTCGAGAGCAAACAGCCGATCGAGATTTCCGCTGTATTCTTCGTGCAGACGTTCGATGAATGCCTTTAACTTCGCTGCCTTGGCGTTGTAGTAGCCCG
>CAZWOG010000081.1:0-4444 GCA_964635685.1 uncultured Dehalococcoidales bacterium
ACAGGGTAGTCGCGCATGTAGCCCGCGCCGCCGCACACCTGCACGGCATCGGTGGTGACCCGCATGGCCATATCCGTGGCGAAGACCTTGGCCATCGCGCCTTCCTCGGAGTAGTCTTTAACCCCGCTGTCGATGGTTTTGGCTGTGGCGTACATCAGCGCCCGGCCCGCTTCCACTTCCATTGCCATATTGGCCAGCATATGTTGCACGGCCTGGATGGAAGATACGGGATGATCAAACTGTTCGCGGGTTTTTGCATAATTGACAGCCGCTTCGAGCGCTCCCTGTGCCAGCCCTACCGCAAGAGCCGCCACGCCGGGACGCGACAGGTCCAGCGTCTTCATCGAAACTATGAAACCTTGCCCGTCCTTGCCGAGCAAGTTCTCTTTGGGGACGCGGCAGTTGTGGAAAACAAGTTCCCTGGTTGCAGAGCATCGTATTCCCATCTTCTTTTCCTTCTTGCCGAAGGTGAAACCGGGGGTGTCCTTATCGACGAGGAACGCGCTTGCGCCGCGAGGCCCGCGAGTCGGGTCTGTCACTGCGATGATGGTATATATCTCAGCTTCTCCGCCGTTGGTGATGAATTGTTTTGTGCCATTGATGACATAATCTTTGCCGTCGCGAACAGCCGTGGTCTTTATTTTACTGGCATCGCTGCCGGCGGTAGACTCGGTCAGGGCGAAGGCGGTCAGCTTCCTGCCGGCGGCAACTTCCGGCAGGTATTTATTTTTCTGCTCCTCATTACCGTAAAGGAATATCGGTATGGACCCCAGCGCATCCGCGGCATACGTCAGCGCGACGCCGCAGCAGGCCCTGCTCAGCTCTTCGACGGCGATGCACAGGCCCACAGCCTGCTCACCCAGGCCTTCATATTCCGCAGGGATAAAGACCCGGAAAAGGTCACTGGCGGCTATGTCCTTGATTATCGCCCAGGGGAATTCCTCTTTCTCATCCAGCTCCGCCCTTACGGGGATTACCCTTTCCTCGGCGACTCTGCGGGCCAATTCCCTGATTAACTGTTGCTGTTCGGTTAGGAAATAGTCCAATAGCGTACTCCTTTACGGATTATAGCGTATATTGTAGAGGTTTTTAGCGATTGTTAGCAAGCCTTGATACAATTTTTCTAAAAAGGCACGTTACGGTGTCAGGGTTAGAATTATCCTGGCCTGCTCGGGATATCTGGCGATGAACCGCAACTCGTCGTCTGTTAGCGGTTTCTGCGTATGAGCGCTGGCGAACTGGACCAGTTCCAGTATGTGCTTTGCGCTTTCGTTGTCGGCAAAGGTAACGCCGATCTTCTCGTAGACGTAGCGAAACCCCGCGATTCCGCCGAACTCACCGGTGGTGATCACCCTGCCTGTCGGAATACGCGTATCCTCTCCCCGCCCGAGGATCTCGTAATCGAACAACTCGTAATTGCGCCGGTCTTTCAGTGCGCCATCGGCATGGATTCCTGCTTCATGAGCGAATATGTTGGCTCCGACGCCCGGCTGGTTGATAGGTATCGGGATGCCGAAGGCATATGATACGTATTTAGCCAGCTTGTCTGCCATTTTCAAGTTCAGCCTATCGCCGATGGTGTACTGCTGCATATCTCTTCCAAACTTGATAGCTAGTATGCAGCTAACCAGGTCTGTCTGTCCGGCACGCTCGCCGACGCCGTTCACCGATGTGTTGACATACGCATCTACGCCGCTGTCGATAGCTGCCATCGCGCCTGAAACCGCGTTCGCCACCGCCATGCCGAGGTCGTTGTGGCAATGGAGCTCGATGGGCATTTTAACCTTCACGGCAAGTTCACTTATACGTTTGCTGATAGTCGTCGGCGTGTCGTATCCGAGCGTATCGCAGTATCTGACCCGGTCGGCACCCGCTCTCCTGGCTGCCTGTGAAAACTCGATGAGATATGCGATGTCGGTCCGCGATGCATCCTCTGCGTTTACTCCAATGGTGCTGACGCCATGGCTGCGTGCGTAATGTACGGCATCGACCATTTCTCGGATCACGGAATCGCGGTCAAGTTTGCCGTGAAATTTGTGCAGTATCATCTGATCGGAAGTGGAGATAGAGACGTTAAGGTCTCTTACACCTGTGGAGAGCGATGATTCAACATCGGAGACCAAGGCGCGGCACCAGCCCTCCAGCACCAGGTTATTAAAAATCCCCGACTCTTTTAACTCCAGGTTCCCCTGAATATAGTTTCGCTCGTGTTTTACCGTAGGGAACGAGAACTCCGATTGATATATGCCCATTTCGGATAGATAGAGGTTGAGCATGGTTTTTTGGAGCTTGGCCATGATGATACGCGAGGCCTGGACGGCATCTCGGTTGGTAACATCAATAAATCGGATCTGCGGCATTTGATTCGTTCTTTAACTTGAAACTTGGTGGCACTATATGGTAGCATAGGATAGGTTTGGATGCAACGCTACTTGACAGATTATTATATTATAAATATAATTAGCGAACTTTAATATTTGTGAATAAGTTGAGCTATGATAATCAATGTATCACAACTGTTGAAGGAGCGCATTGGCGCTACACGCAGATATAATGTAGATAGTGAAGAGGGATTTCCTTACAAAGGAAAAGTTGTTCTGGTACGCACTGATAAAGGTTTACTTGTGAGCGGCTCCCTTGTAACTACACTTAATACTGTCTGCAGCAGATGTCTTTGTGACTTCGATTATGAACTGTTTGTTGATTTTGACGAAGAGTTCCTGCTGCATCGTGACGAGGGGGCTTTCATTATTAATGAACATAGGGAGATAGACCTGAGCGAGGTTACGCGCCAATACACACTTCTAACCGAACCGATGAAGCCCCTGTGTAGTAAGGATTGTGCTGGTTTGTGTGCTCAGTGCGGCAAGAATCTTAATTTGGTAACTTGTGATTGTGTAAAAGAGATCGACCCTCGCCTAGCTGTACTGGCGAGTCTAGTAAAGGATAGGTTATAACATGGTTCCGTTACCGAAACATAAAACTCCAAAATCAAAAAAAGGCAGGCGGCGCTCTCACCTTGCGCTGAATGCACCCTCTATTGATTATTGCCCTCAATGTCATAGTCCCAAGAGGACACACCATGTTTGTCTTACGTGTGGTGTGTATGGCGGCAGGGAAGTAATTAAAATAGAGACGAAGAAAAAGGAATAAAGCTAACGAGTTAAGTCTATGAGCGGAGTAGCAAAGCAAGCAAACAATCACGCGTATGTCTTCCCCGGTCAAGGCTCCCAGAAGGTTGGAATGGGACGGGATTTATATGATGCGTTTAGCTCGACGCGGAAGGTATTTGAAGAGGCGGATGAAGCGCTGGGAGCGCACCTTTCACGTCTTTGCTTTGAAGGGCCTGAACAGGAATTGTGTCAGACGGTTAATGCCCAGCCAGCAATACTCACGATGAGCATAGCATGTCTGAGGGCAGCCACTGAGATATATGGAGAGTTGGTATGTCCCTCATATATGGCGGGGCATAGTCTTGGGGAATATACTGCTTTGGTGGCGGCTGGGGTACTGGACTTCTCTGATGCTGTGCGTCTTACACGACAGAGGGGCAGTCTGATGCAACAGGCAGGACAAATAGCCCCTGGTGGCATGGTAGCTATTATCGGTTTGGATGAGGTTGCTGTTGAAGCGGTATGTCAGGAAACTGGAGCCAAGATTTCAAATATTAACTCTCCTGGGCAGATAGTTATTAGTGGCTCGCGAGAGGCTATGGTGTGGTCTATCGACTTGTCTCTGTCCATGGGAGCACGATATAGTAAGCCGCTTAATGTGAGTGGAGCATTCCATTCGCATCTTATGGAGCCTGCCGTTGAAGGAATGGCCAGAGCTATAACTGATGTGAAATTCCGTGACCCTCTTGTTCCTATTGTAGTCAATAGCACCGCGAAGCCTGTTGCTACCGCTGAAGAGATCAAGCAGGAACTTCTGGATCAGATTGCTAACTGTGTCCAATGGCAGAAGAGCGTCGAGTATATGGTGGGAGCTGGAGTATCTACGTTCGTTGAAGTTGGCCCCGGTCAAGTGCTGAGTGGCCTTATTAAGCGCATCAGCAAGGATGCGCGTACCGTGAACGTCGGGGACGTAAGCTCAGTGAAGGATATGAAACTCTAGGTTTTTACACCTAGGACATAGGGTGTGTCGCTAACTAACATATCGAGCTGAAAGTCGGTTCTGCGGATTGGAAAGTCCCCAGTTTTTACTAAAGGTCTATTTATCTTGCCTTGATATAGTTTAGCTATTAGATTTGGCAAAGGTGAAAATAAATTGGGAACAAGAAGGAAGGCAAGGGTTAAGGCGCTTCAGGCGCTTTTTGAAATAGATTCTGTGGGACATGACGTGGTTGAGGTTCTAGGGCGGCAGACGGAGGATGACCCACTCGAAGAAGAATCAGCAATATTCATGAAGGAACTGGTGGAGGGGGTTTTGAGCAATGAAGGGGAGA
>CAZWOG010000082.1:0-4440 GCA_964635685.1 uncultured Dehalococcoidales bacterium
TCGCAATGACAACGACAGAGACATGGTGGTGTCCCTCATCACAAACACAAATCCCCCATTCTTGGGGGATTAAGGGGGTTGGATAACGACCCCCTTTTCCATTTATCCGACCGTATAAGTGCCCGTGCCAACCGCTATGAGCACGTCCTCCTCGTTATGCAGCTCCATGCGGGAAACCGCTATCTTGCTGCCCACCCGCAGGATATTGCTCGTAGCGGTGAAATGCTTCCCCTTGCCCGGCCGTATGTAGTCGATGCGCAGGTCTATCGTGCTGATCCGGCCCAGCCGCTCCATCTTCTTTTCTATAGGCTTGCCCATGACCTGCTTGAAGATGTGCAGATATACGGCATGCGCGCCGGCGATATCCAGAATTGAGGAGATGACCCCGCCGTGAAGCACGCGGAATATCGGGTTGCCGATAAGCTCATCGCGCAAATCGAATTTAAGTGTCCCCTCTTCAAGGGATTGTGACTCGATGCTGAAGTTGAGGACATCGTTGAACGAGGGGCTGGCCAGCTTGGCGAAGTGCTCGCTCACCGCCTGCAGTTCCTCCCCTTTAACCTTAACCTTTATCGGCATGAGACCCCTCCTTTTTAATCCAGATCGTACAAACTCGATATCGCATCAATAACGACAAAAGCATAACACAAAGTTAAAAGCGGCGCAGGAGAAATCTCCTGCCGGTCCTTCCGCGGAATCCTTCCCGTTCAGGGAAGGACCAAAGTATGGGGGATAAAAGGGGATTTGGTAAACTCATTCTTTATTTGCACCTCGTAGCTGATTATGTTAAAATAGCAAAGTACTTACCATTGATTTATCCGCGGGGGAGCCGCGAGGCTGAGAGCCCTTCCAAGGAAGGACAACCCCTGGAACCTGATCTCGGTAATGCGAGCGTAGGGAAGCGGGACCGTATAGACCAGGAGTCTGGAACCGAACACCGAGGCTCTTGGTCTTTTGTTTTGTTAAAGGAGGGCGAGGTGACACAATTACAGCTGGCAAAAAACGGAGGGGTCTCCTTTGAGATGAAGCGCGTCGCCGCAGACGAAGGCGTCACGCCCGAGTTCATACAGCAGGGCGTCGCCGAAGGCACTATCGTCATACCATCGAATAAGAAACACAAGATAACACAGCATTGCGCTATCGGCAAAGGCACAAGGGTCAAGGTCAACGCCAACATCGGAACGTCGGCCGACAGCGGAAGCAAAGAGACCGAGCTTGAGAAATTGAAAGTAGCGGTCGACTGCAAATCGGACACGGTCATGGACCTGAGCACGGGCGGCGACCTGCAGGCCATACGCAGAGCGATAATCGCGGAGAGCCCGATACCGGTGGGCACCGTGCCCATCTACCAGGCGGCGCTGGGAGCCATCAAGAGCAAAGGCGCGCTGGTCAACATGACCGCCGACGACATTTTCAAGGCCATCGAGGAGCACGCCGCGGATGGGGTTGATTTCGTAACGGTGCATTGCGGCGTCACCAGGGCATCCATCGAGAGGCTGAAGAACCAGGGGCGGGTCACCGACATCGTATCGCGGGGAGGCGCCATCCTCCTCGGATGGATACTGCACAACAACAAGGAGAACCCGCTGTATGAGCAGTACGACCGCCTGCTGGATATAGCTAAGAAACACGACTTAACGCTGAGCCTGGGCGACGGGTTGCGCCCCGGAAGTATCGTCGATGCTACCGATAGGGCCCAGATCGAGGAGCTCATCATCCTCGGCGAGCTGGTGGCCCGCGCCAGGGCGGCCGGCGTGCAGGCCATGGTGGAGGGGCCGGGACACGTGCCGCTGAACCAGATCGCGGCCAACGTCGAGCTGGAGAAAAGCGTATGCCAGGGGGCCCCGTTCTACGTGCTGGGCCCGCTGGTCACGGATATCGCCGCCGGATACGACCACATCACCGGCGCTATCGGCGGTGCCATAGCAGCCATGGCCGGCGCCGATTTCCTGTGCTACGTCACGCCTTCAGAACACCTGGGGCTGCCCGGAACAGAGGATGTAAAACAGGGCGTTATCGCATCCCGCATCGCAGCCCATGCCGCCGACATCGCCAAGGGATCAAAAAGAGCCTTTGAGATCGATCGGAAGATGTCAATCGCACGTAAAAACCTCAACTGGGAGGAGCAGGCTAAACTGGCCCTGGACCCCGAGAAAGTGCGCTCGATGCACAAGAAAAATACTTCTTCCGGCGACACATGCAGCATGTGCGGCGGTATGTGCGCCATGAAGCTGGTGTCCGAATACCTCGGCGTCAAGACCGGGAAATGTTAGAACTTTAAAAGAAGTGACGGATTCCTCCTGCCGTGGTTTTAACAATATCGTGTCATCCTGAGGGAGCATTCGACCGAAGGATCTCGTCGAGATTCTTCACTTCAGTCAGAATGACATGTTAAAAAGAGGTGTCCCCCGATCTTCTTTAAAATCCCCCAAGACTGGGGGATTGAGGGGGTTGATTCACTTACGACCGTCCGTCCTATAGAGGTGTCCTTCCAGTACTGGAAGGACCGGGGTTTTAGGGGTGTCCCCTATCCCCTTTTAAATTCCCCCAAGATTGGGGGATATCAGGGGGGTCGATTTAATCCATATTCCTCTAATCATCGAAAGGAGCATGCCAATGGCCATATTCCAACCGGTAGAAGAGAAAGATGTCACCCGTGCGATAATCAGGAAGTTCTCCTCACAGTTTGACGAATACGTTGAGAGCGACGTCATCATAGTCGGCGGAGGCCCCGCCGGCCTCGTCGCAGCCATAGACCTGTGCAAACAGGGTGCCAAGACCCTTATCATCGAGCGCAACAACTACCTCGGCGGCGGGTTCTGGATAGGCGGGTACTTCATGAACATATTGACCATCCGCGCGCCGGCGCAAAAGGTATTGGATGAGCTAGGCGTGCCCTACGAGAAGTTCAGCAAGGGGCTTTACACCGCCAGTGCCCCCCACACCTGCGCCGCCGTCATCGCCGCCGCATGCAACGCTGGAGCCAAGATACTATCGCTCACCTCGCTGGAGGACCTCATCATCAGAGGCGATAAGCGAGTGGCAGGAGTTGTAATCAACTGGAGCCCCATCGCACACATCCCAAAGGAAATGTCCGCCCTGGACCCGGTGCCGCTGGAGTGCAAGGTGGTCATAGACGCCACGGGGCACGATGCCTGCGTGGTGAAGAAGCTGGAGAAGCGCGGCCTGCTCCAGACCAGAGGCGAAGGCCCGCTGTGGATCACCGCCTCAGAAGATCAGGTTGTGGAGCACACCGGCGAGGTGTACCCCGGCCTGGTGGTCTGCGGCATGGCGGTGGGCACGGTCTACGGCGTGCCGCGCATGGGCCCCACCTTTGGCGGGATGCTCCTTTCGGGTAAGAGGGCTGCCACAATTGCTTCACAACTGCTTTAAAACCTGCTATGATGTACTCATTTCACAGCAGGAGGCAGGGATGATCATCCGATTCATTTATTCATTAAGCCTTATTTTTGTTCTTTCGACAGTACTAGCAGCGGTGGGTTGCGGACCCAAATCGATTCCCACACCCTACGTTGCCGAGCAGTTCCAGATATGCACTAACGGATGCCATGATCCCGCTATCTCAGGGGAAACAGTGGCTTGGATAGCAAATCGATATAACGGCTATGACAAGCTTTTCATATACAACCTCTCCACGCAAATTGAATTCCCAATATGTCTATATACCTTTCGCCCCTACCCGCTAGGCAGCAGCTACATTGTATCTGGAGATATTGTTGTATGGGAGGATGACAGGAACAACACCCTCCCCAATAATCCCGAAAGCTGTTGCGGACCCGACAACATAGACATCTACGGTTTCAACCTATCATCGTCAAGAGAATTCCCTATATGCATGAACTTAAGCCGGCAAGGATTCCCCGCCATATCGGGGGATATCGTTATATGGACAGACGGGCGCAACGGCAACTGGCCTTGCTGTGGACAAGGCACCAACCTGAGTATATATGGATACAACCTGTCTTCCCATGAAGAGTTCCCCATTTATACAAACCAAGGCTTAGATTCTCGCTCATTAATATCAGGAAATACCGTGATATTCTCTGTCTATAACATCAGTATCCGAGATATATACGGGTATAATATCTCCGCACAAACCGCCTTTTTCATACGTACTATGCAACCCGGTGACCAATCCGAGGTCTTTTCGGGGCATATACTTGTATGGCAGGATGGCCGTAACGACTATTTGGACAATAATGGGGCTTATATTAGCAAGAGTGATATATATGGTTATGACATATTCACCAACAGAGAGTTTCCCATTTGCACAGACTCGGCAGCACAGAATAATCCTGCCATTTCAGGGGACATTGTAGTATGGATGGATAACCGCAATGGTAACTGGGATATCTACGGTTACAACATCGCAACGCAAACCGAGTTTCCTATCTGCACAAACCCCGGCGACCAGTTCCA
>CAZWOG010000083.1:0-4399 GCA_964635685.1 uncultured Dehalococcoidales bacterium
CTGGTTCTCGCCGGAGCGGCTGGCGTTGCAGGCGCTCGTCACTGAGAGCCAGAAGAATGTCACCGGCACGGTTCGCCTGAAGCTCTACAAAGGCAGCATCATGACCGTTGGCCGCAAGAGCGCGCTGTCGCTTTACCGTCCCGACATCGTGACGATGGAGAGCGGCGAGAGCATCTACGACCAGAGCGACGCCACCGGCTTCATCAAGCTCAACGCCCTCCGGCTACGCGTGGAGGCGATGGTGGAGAAACAGGCGAAGAAGAGCAGCAAGAAGAAATAGGTTCGAAATCGAGGTTACGTCGGATTAAATAGAGGGGAGGTGAACCCCATGCGCAAGCGTTTTAAGAAGGACATGGCAACGTCGGTTCAAAAATATACGGAGTCTATAAGCTACGACAGGCGGCTGTACAAATATGACATAGCCGGCTCAATAGCCCATGCCAAAATGCTGGCGAAACAGGGCATCATCACCGCTAAAGACGCCCAGCTCATCTGCAAGGGGCTCACCTCGATTCGCACTGAAATCGAGAGCGGAAATTTCGTGTTCAAGGAAGCACATGAAGATATCCACATGAACATCGAGGCGCGCCTCATTGAGAAGGTTGGTGACGTGGGCCGCAAGCTGCACACGGCGCGCTCACGCAATGACCAGGTGGCGCTGGACGTGCGCATGTATGTTAAAGAGGCGATCGAGGAGACGATCGAAAAGATAAGAGGGCTCCAGGGCGCACTGCTCGATGTTGCCGAGGCCAATAAGGGCGCGGTGATGCCGGGCTACACGCATGTGCAGCGCGCGCAACCTGTCCTGCTGGCCCATCACCTGCTGGCCTACTTCGAGATGCTGGAGCGCGATGTGGACCGCTTCAACGATTGCTTGGTGCGCACCAACGTGATGCCGCTGGGCAGCGGCGCGCTGGCGGGCACGCCGTACCCGCTGGACCGCGAGTTCGTAGCCAAGGAGCTTGGCTTTGCGCGCATCAGTCAGAACAGCATGGACGCGGTGGCCGACCGCGACTTCGTCATCGAGTACGAGGTGGCGGCATCCATAACGATGATGCACCTCTCGCGTATGGCCGAGGAGCTGGTGCTGTGGTCCACGCCGGAGTTCGGCTTTATCGAGATCGACGATGCCTATGCCACGAGCTCGAGCATGATGCCACAGAAGAAAAACCCGGACGTCGCTGAGTTAGCTCGCGGCAAGACCGGCCGCGTTTACGGCCACCTCATGGCCATACTGACCGTGATGAAGGGGCTGCCCCTGACCTATAACCGCGACATGCAGGAGGACAAGGAGGGGCTGTTCGATACAGTAGATACGCTTATCGGCACCCTCGATGTCTTCGCCGGCATGGTGGGGACGCTCAAATTTAAGGCGGAGAGGGCCGCAAAATCTGCGGGGGAGGGGTACATACTGGCCACCGACATTGCGGACTATCTTGTGGCCAAGGGGCTGCCTTTCCGCGAGGCGCACGGCGTGGTCGCCGGGCTGGTGCAGTATGCCATCGACTTGGGTAAGACGCTTGATAAGCTGCCGCTGGCCGAGTACAAGAAGTTCTCGCCGAAGTTTGGCAAGGATGTTTACGAGATAACTGCACAGACCAGCGTGGCCGCCAGAAACACAGTGGGTGGCACGGCGCCGACTCAGGTCAAGAAGCAGCTGGCGCGGGCGAGGAAGCTGGTCAATGGCTAAGGCGCCGGACAAAAAAATAAAGATCGCCCCGTCGATACTCTCGGCGGACTTCTCCTGCCTGCGCGCGCAGGTGGAGGAGGTCAGCAAGGCCGGGGCGGACTACATACATGTTGACATAATGGATGGGCATTTCGTCCCGCCCATAACCATCGGCTCGCTGGTGGTGCAGGCGATACGCCCGTACACTAAAGTTCCGCTCGATGTGCACCTGATGATCGAGAAGCCGGATGTGCACATCGTGCATCCTCTGCTGGGCAAAGCGCCGAGCCAGGTAGAGCAATTCGCCAAGGCCGGGGCCAACGTGATAACGGTGCATGCCGAGGCCTGCCCAAATCTCAGGGATGTCATCGAGCAGATAAAAAAGCTCGGTGTAAAGGCCGGCGTGTCGGTGAGCCCGCCGACATCGCTCGATGCGATCGAAAGTGTGCTGCCGTATGTCGATCTGGTGCTGGTGATGACGGTGAACCCGGGCTATGCCGGCCAGCCCTTTATCGAGGAAATGATCGGTAAAATAGCTCGACTCCGCAAGATGCTGGACGAGCGCGGGCTCAAGGCCGAGCTTGAGGTCGACGGGGGCATCTCGCCAAAGACGGCGCGCCGCGTGGTTGGGGCGGGGGCCAGGGTGCTGGTGGCGGGGGCGGCCATATTCAAGAAAGACAAAAGCGTCAGCGAGACAATGAGAGAGCTGAGGGCCAGCTGCGGAATTTGACGCCTGCTTGTAGAATTTTGTCTCCTTTTATACGTCTTCATGCCCAGGCATGTGTTTAGCTTGACGGAATGCCCCATTAGTGTGTAAAGTAGAAGTGAACGCTATATACAGTAGGGATGAACAAATGAAAAACAATCCAGCTAAAAACATACTATTTATGCTTCTCAGCATGTTCAGTGCCGTCTCTCTCTTGTTTTCGCCAATCATTTCTGCACCTGCTTCTACATATGCAATAGGTTCAGGGATTTTCCCGGGTGACCTCAACTGCGACGGCGCTGTCAATGTGCTTGATCTAATATGGCTGAAACTCATTCTCCTTGGCCAATTTGAGCCTATGAAATCCCCTTGCTGTGACGAGAACAGCGATGTGGACTTAAACGGCATAGTCAACCTCATTGACAATGGTGCCTTGCTTGATCTGATTTTTGGTGTTATCGATTCACATGGTGGGGGTGGCGGTGGAGGTGGTGGAGGTGGCAATCCTACACCTACGCCCACTCCAACTACTCCGGCTCCTACATGGTACCAAGACGCGGACGGCGATGGCTACGGTAATCCTTCCGTCTCAACACAGTCTGATACGCAACCTTCAGGATATGTAGCTGATAATACAGACTGCAACGACTCCAATGCCGCCGTGCATCCGGGCGCTGAAGAAACCTGCAACGGGATCGATGATGATTGCGACGGGAACATAGATGAAGGCTTCCCTGATACCGATTCGGACGGCATCGCCGATTGTGCAGATACGGATGATGATGGAGATGGCGTCGCTGACGGTTCGGACTGCGCCCCTCTCGACGCTGGCAAGTGGCAACTGCTCTCAGGCTACACCGATGCTGACGGCGACGGCTACGGCAGCGGCTCCAGCCGGAATATATGCTCCGGCGCCTCTTTGCCGAGCGGCTATGTTTCCGTCGGTGGAGCTTGCGACGACTCCAATGCTGCAATGAACCCTGGAGCTGAAGAAATCTGCAACGGGATCGATGATGACTGCGATGGAAGCATCGATGAAGGCTTGGCAGACACCGATTCGGATGGTCTTGCCGATTGTGTAGACTCGGATGACGACGGCGATGGCGTCGCTGACAGCTCGGATTGCGCTCCCCTCGATTCTAGCAAGTGGCAACTGCTCTCAGGCTATACCGATGCCGATGGCGATGGCTATGGCACCGGCTCCAGCCAGGATATATGCTCTGGCGCCTCTCTGCCGGGCGGCTACGCCTCAGTTGGTGGAGACTGCAATGATTCCAATGCCGCCGTGCACCCGGGCGCTACAGAAATCGTCAATGGCATCGATGACAACTGCGCTGGAAATGTTGATGTCATAGATAGCAGTCTGCACCATCTTGGAGATGATGATTATTCAGGATCTGCAAATTCGCAATTTCAGATGGCTACTGAAGGAACTACCTATAGTAGATCGTTCACAGTGGATATGTTACAACTCTACAGTACAGCTACATTATCCATCACGCATAGAGGTGTGCAAAGAGCGGATCCTATAAGAATAAATGGTGAGTTAATAAACTCCATGGGTAATTCGCCAAGTGACGGTAGCCTAGGAACCAGCACTATAAGCTTTGATATACATATCCTTAAAGCAGGTGCTAATACTATTAGTATTACCTCATCGTACGATTCTTGGAATCATGACTACGATGATTTTGAATTTACTAACATTTATATAACATTGTCTCAATAGCTCTCCCTGAAGAACCGGCACTTAGGTGGAGCTGAGGGTACAATACGTAGAACTTTTCTGCTAGCCTTCGATCTGACTGCCTAGATCTGGTTTCTCAACTCACCATCGCATCTTTGCAGATTCTAAGGAAAAGTTCAATTGAAAACAATCTGGCCTACTACCGCTGACTGAATATTCCATCGTTTCGGATTAGCTGAGGAAGCTATCTTCAACCCCCTGCTATCCCCCAGTCTTGGTCCTTCCCTGAACGGGAAGGATTCCGCGGAAGGGCACCTCTTTTTCAAATAGGGGATCA
>CAZWOG010000084.1:0-4364 GCA_964635685.1 uncultured Dehalococcoidales bacterium
TTCGAGTATTCGGACGGATGGACGGGTAAGTTCCAGCGAAACCATCTTACCGCCCTGCTTCGTAACCCTGGCCATCTCAGAAAAAAGGCTTACTATACTGGTCACATTTCTTAATGCGAACCCGATTGTTACACAATCGAAGGTATTATCGGGGAACGGCAGCCGCAATGCATCCCCCTGAACCAGCAGAACCCTGCTTTCGAGCGACGCAGCTTTCACTTTGTCCCTGGCCACAGCCAGCATCTGCGGACAAAAGTCGACCCCCACGACTGTGCTTCCAATATTGCACCGAGTAGCCAATAACGCAATCTTGCCGGTACCGGTAGCGAGGTCCAATATCAACCCGTTCGGGATACCATCGATCTGAGCCATAGCGAACCTTCGCCAGCTTCTATCACAGCCAAAGCTCAGCACTGCGTTGAGCAAATCATATCTTCGGGCGATAGAAGCGAACATCCGGCACACATACAGAGCCTTGTTCTCACTTTTCCCGTCTATGCTACTCATATATTACAATCGACATTATATCCCAGCACCAACAGAAACTATAGCGCCCGCCAACCGCATCGAGACATTGCCTCCGATTGCCCATGCGAATAGTTGCAATAAAGAAAAACCAGAGTTATAATATGTACTGTTAATGCAATTATTCGCAATTACATAGAAACGCAATGGGCTAACGTAACGGGAGAATCGAGTTGCATATACCGGATGGTTACCTAAGTCCAGCTACAGCAGGGGTTCTATATGCTGCCTCCGCTCCTTTCTGGTTTTTAGCAGGTAGACGCGTACGCCAAATCCTTACTGGGCGCACCGTTCCAGCGCTGGCCCTTTTCGCCGCGTTCTCCTTCGTTCTGATGATGTTCAACATCCCCTTGCCGGGGGGCACCACCGGACATGCAGTGGGGGGCACGCTTCTGGCAATCGTGCTGGGACCCTGGGCAGCCGTGCTCGGCATCTCGGTAGTGCTGCTGATCCAGGCGCTGTTCTTTGCCGATGGCGGCTTGATAGCCTTCGGGGCCAACTGCTTTAATATGGCCATAGTCCTGCCTCTGGTGGGATACTTTGTCTACAAGGTAATCTCCAGTAATTCAACGGCTACTTCACCCCGCCGTCTGGCGGCAGCGGTACTCGGAAGCTATACAGCCCTTGTCGCAGCTGCATTTGTGACCGCGGCGGAGTTCGGGATCCAGCCTCATTTCTTCCATACCGCCGACGGCACCCCTCTCTACTGTCCATATGGCTTAGGTCAAGCGCTACCGGCAATGATGATGGGGCACCTGCTTATAGCGGGCCCTGTCGAAGCTCTGGCTACAGGTCTGGTGTTCGCATTTTTGCAACGAACCCATTCCAGTCTTATTAAAGCAGATGCACCTGCAAAGAAAGAGGGGAAAATCTGGCTTCTATGGGGAGCTCTAGGCATGTTGGCCTTGGTAACCCCCATTGGCCTGCTTGCCTCGGGCACAGCCTGGGGAGAATGGGGCATAGAGGAGCTCAAACATCTGGGACTGGGTTCCATCCCCGGCGGGCTGGAGAGATTCACCAATTGGTGGCCAGCCCCATTGCCGGACTACGGCCTTCCTAGAATGGGTGCGGTCATCGGCTATATTCTGTCCGCATTTATAGGCATTGCTCTGGTGTCTTTCTTTCTCTGGCTGGCTGGACGGATGCTTATTCGTAAAGGCAGGGGATTGACGGAAGGACAACCGTCCTCAAGGGACAGACGCTACAAAGTTAAGGGCAAAGATTTTCTTTCCAAGAACATCTCCAGCATTACCGGTGCGCTGGAATCCGTGATTTCTTCCGAAGACCTGTGTCATGCTCCTGGTTTGTTTCAGGGGCTGGACCCTCGGATCAAGGTGGTAACCTTAGTGCTTTTCATTGTCGCCGTCAGCCTGGTGCGAAGCCTGCCGATACTCGCCTGCGTATTTATCCTCATCCTGGCCTTCGCCCTGCTATCCAAAGTGCCGCCGATGGTTTTCCTTAAGCGCATCTTGGTCTTCATTCCCATCTTTACCGCGCTAATCGCGATACCAGCCCTTCTCATCACCCCGGGAGACCCTCTGGTAACCTCAGCCGGAAAGGTCATCATCACCGAGCAGGGAGCCCGCACTACCGGTCTCCTGGTGCTAAGAGTGACGGATTCTCTGTCTTTTGGCATATTGCTCATCCTTACCACCAGATGGGCGAACGTTCTCGCGGCCCTGCGCTGGTTCCGCGTGCCCTCGCTTTTCGTAACTATCCTAGGCATGACCTACCGCTATATTTTCCTCTTGCTTCATAGCACCAACTCCATGTTCCTGGCACGGAGAAGCCGCACGCTCGGAAGCTTATCCAGAGGCGAGAACCGACGCTGGTTGGGACAAGCACTGGCGACAACTCTGGCCAAGTCGCATCACCTGAGCGAGGAGGTATATCTGGCCATGCTCTCACGAGGATATAAAGACGACGGTATTGTATTGAACAACTTCAGCCTGAAGCAACGGGACTTCCTGTGGACAACCCTCGCCGTGGCCATAGCAGCGTTACTAATATGGAGCAACTACCTATGACGACACTGGACACAAGCCGCATCTTTGAGACAAAAAACCTGGACTACGATTATCCCGGCAACATTCCGGCATTGAGGCAGCTAAGCTTGACCATCGGCCCGGGGGAGTTGGTAGCGATTCTGGGAGCTAATGGCTCCGGTAAGAGCACCCTCCTCAAGCTCATGGACGGGCTCATTTTCCCCACCGGCGGTCAGATGCTGGCCTTCGGGAAACCCCTTTCCGAAAAAGCATTTAGGGACGCACAGTTCGTCCAGGAATTCCGCCGCAGAGTGGGGCTGGTGTTCCAGGACGCTGACGTGCAGCTCTTCTGCCCTACCGTCTGGGACGAAGTCACCTTCGGGCCGCTGCAGTTGGGGATTTCAAAGGACGAAGTGGTATCCAGAAGCAAGGAAGCATTGAAACTGCTGAATACCGACCATCTGCGGGAGCGGCCGCCTTACCGCCTCTCCGGCGGCGAGAAAAAGAAGGTGGCCCTCGCCTCCGTGCTTTCGCTGCAGCCCCAGGTGCTTCTGCTCGATGAACCTACCAACGGTCTGGACCCCTGGAGCCAGGGCAGCCTCATCGATTTCCTGCTGCGCTGGGCGAATAAAGACAAGTGCATGATCTTCAGCACTCAAGACCTGGACATAGTAGAGGAAGTGGCGACCCGCGTGATTGTTCTGGGGAACGACCACGGAATCGTAGCCGACGGGGAACCGGGAAAATTCCTTGCCGACCCCGATTTCCTACTCAAGACCAATCTTGTCCACGAACATTCCCACAGGCACAAAGAACTCGTGCACCGCCATCCGCATGTCCACGAGCACGCGCATGAACACGAACACAAACACCAAGGCTTTTTACGAAGATGAATCGCGGTTAGTCGGGCTGGCGCCCGTACCGAATGTCAGCAGGTCACCAGCTTAAGGCTTAAATCAAGTGCCTTCGAAGAATGAGTGAGCGCTCCTACAGAAATGAGGTCAACACCCGTCTCTGCCACAGAACGAACGTTATCCAGATTGATCCCGCCCGAGGCCTCGATCAGCGCGCGCCCATGATCAACTTTCATCACGCGCTTCATTTCCGCTATGGGCATATTGTCCAGCATCACAATGTCAGCACCGGCCTCCAGCGCCTCAACCGCCTGATCGAAGCTATTTACCTCCACTTCGACCTTTGTTATCTCACCGGCCAGCGAACCACTGCGAGCCCGCTCGATAGCATCCTTTATACCTAAGCCCAAACAACGTAGCGCTGCCAGATGATTATCCTTAATAAGGATCCAGTCCCCCAGATGCTCACGGTGGCTGTGTCCTCCACCCATGCGCACTGCATATTTTTCAAAAGGCCTGAGCCCGGGGGTAGTTTTCCGCGTATCGGTTATCTTAGCCTTTGTGCCCTTAACCGCATCTACGTACTTGGAGGTATCGGTTGCGATCCCGCTGAGGTGACAGAGAAAATTCAGGGCAGGACGCTCTGCTTTCAGGATACTGACAATCTCCCCCGATACTGTGGCAACTACATCACCCTTTTTAACCCTGTGCCCATCGGTGATATGCACACTAACCAGAAGCGTAGGATCCACGTGCATAAATACAGCCTTGGCAATCTCAACGCCGGCGAGTACGCCCTCAGCTTTGGCGATGATTGCGACCTTACCCTCCAGATGATCTGGGATAAGTGCCTGTGTTGTTATGTCTTGAGAGACACGATCTTCAATGAGGGCTTTATCTATAATGCTACCCACGTGCGCCCAGAAACGGACCAAATGCTGCTCTAACATGTAATAATACCTAAACTATTTTTAAAAAACTGTCAAGAATTAAAACATCA
>CAZWOG010000085.1:0-4287 GCA_964635685.1 uncultured Dehalococcoidales bacterium
AGCCCCGATGATCAAACCCTCCAGCACGCTGTGGGGATTGCCCTCGAGTAAGGCCCGGTTCATATATGCGCCCGGGTCACCCTCGTCTGCGTTTACAATCACATACTTGATATCGGCTGGAGCGTTTATAGAGGTCTCCCACTTCACGCCGGTCGGGAAACCGCCGCCTCCGCGTCCGCGCAGGTTGGCCTTCTTGATTATATCCAGCACCTGTTTCGGCTCGATCTTACCCAGAACCTGCGCCAGGGCAGTATATCCACCCAGGGCGATATAATCATCGATGTTCTCCGGATCGATATACCTGTTGTTGCCGGAGATGATACGGTTCTGTCCGCTATAGAAGGGGATATCATCGATTTTAACAACCTTTTTACTGCCATCCTTATAAAGCAGCCGGTCAACTACCTGCTTCTCCACCAGTGTCTTAGACACTATCTCTGATACGTCCTCCAGCTTGACCTTGAAATAGTTAATATCATCGGGAAGTATCATTACTTTAGGGCTGTTCTCACAGAAACCCAGACACCCCGTAGCCCGCACCTCCACCTCTTTCGAAAGCCCCTGTTTCTTGATCTCATCCACGAAGGCTTTATATAATTTATCGCTGCCATATGCCAGGCCGCAGGTCCCGGCAGCATTAATAGCGACATAGCGCTTCCCTGCCCTCTTGGAGAGTATCTGCTTCTTGAGCTTAGCTAAATCAGCGTTAGATTTCAGTCGTGGCATAATTCCCCTTTAGTCGCACTCTGCGATGATTTTCTTGAGTTCTGTCGATGAGGGATAGCTGTAATACTCATCATCAACCTGAAGCACCGGGCCCAGCGCACAGCAGCCCAGACAGTTAACCGTGTTCAGGGAATATTTCATATCCTTGCTGGTCTCGCCCGGCTTAATCCCAAGCACCTCGCTCACCTTATCTAGCAAACGAGGTGCACCCCGCACATGACAGGCCGTCCCCAGACACACGGCAAGAGAATGACGGCCATGCGGCACCAGGCTGAAGGCCTTATAGAAAGTGGCTATATGGTATATCTGGTTGATGGGAACGTCTAGCTTCTTACTGACTCTTCTAAGCGCTTCCTCTGGAAGCCATCGGTTTTCTTTCTGTATCTGGAGAAGTATCTGGATGAGTGCATTTTTATCGTTATTATAACTGGCAATTACCCGATCTACCTGTTTCATCTTTTCCCTTCTACCTGAATTCTATTTAAATTGCACGCAGTTAGAGAACATGACTATACTCAATTCAACACATGGCGATAAACCAGAAGGTATATCTAGAGTCATCAAGACACAAAGTTCCCATTCTATAAACTGCCGAGTGGTTATTATATCATATCTAAAAATATTTTTGAATATAACCAATGTTTAATCTAAGGATATCCGCCTTAGCCTTCTTCAAGTTTATCAATGAGCCGCCTTTTTCTTCTTATCACGACTGGCACCTGCAGATGGTGCCCCCTCTTTTTCGATTTTCTTATCCTCCACCGCAGCCTGCGCAGCAGCAAGACGCGCGATGGGGACACGGAAAGGAGAACAGGACACGTAGTCCATTCCAACACGATGGCAGAACTTAACCGATTCCGCATCACCGCCGTGTTCTCCGCAGATGCCAACCTTGAGCTTGGCCCGTACCGAACGTCCCCGTTCAATGCCGATCTCTAGCAACTCTCCGACCCCGGTCTGATCTATTGTCTGGAACGGATCGTCCTTCAATATCTTCTTATTCAGGTAATCGGGCAGGAACGAGCCGATATCATCGCGGCTGAAGCCGAAGGTCATCTGTGTGAGATCGTTGGTGCCGAACGAAAAGAACTCGGCGGTCTCGGCCATCTCATTGGCTGTGAGCGCTGCGCGCGGTATCTCTATCATGGTGCCGAACATGAACGGAATCTTCTTCACATTCATCTTTTTGCATACTTCGGCATGGACGCGGTCGGTAATCTCCTTGTGATCGACAATCTCGGTAACGGCACAGGTGACCGGGATCATGATCTCGGGAACGACCCTCTTGCCGGCGGCAATAAGCTCGGCCGCAGCCTCCAGGATAGCACGGACCTGCATTTCGGTGATCTCAGGATAGGTTATGCCCAAGCGTACGCCGCGATGACCGAGCATCGGGTTGTTTTCGCGCAACCCCTCGGCGCGCTTGTGCACCTCCGCCATGTCGATACGCAGCTCGGATGCAAGCGCCTCGAGCTTCTCCTGGCTGTGAGGCACGAATTCATGCAGCGGGGGATCGAGCAGGCGGATGGTGACCGGCAGGCCGTCCATAACCTCCATCGTAGCCTTGATATCTTTCTTCACATATACTGCAAGCTGGTCTAACGCGACTTTGCGTTCCTTGACCGTTTTACTCATGATCATCTTCCGCAGCAGGAAGAGCGGCTTGTCGCTCCCTTCCCCATAAAACATATGCTCGGTGCGGAAGAGGCCGATGCCTTCGGCGCCAAAATCACGCGCCTTTTTCGCATCCTTTGGTGTATCGGCATTGGTGCGCACACCGAGCCGACGAGCCTTATCCACGAGCTTCATGAAATCCTTGTACGTTTTGTTATGTTCCAAGTCAGCATCGACGAGGGACAGGCTTCCTTCGTAGACAGCGCCCTTGGTCCCGTTGAGCGTGATCCAATCGCCCTCGCGCACCAGTTTCCCACTCTTCATTTTGAACGATTTGTTGTTACTGCTGATCTCCATGTCGGCACAGCTGACGATACAGCATTTGCCCCAACCTCTCGCTACGAGCGCAGCATGCGAGGTCATCCCGCCCTTGCTTGTGAGGATAGCCTGCGCCTTATGCATGCCGTCGACATCTTCAGACGACGTCTCTTCACGTACCAATATGACCTTCTCGCCGCGGGCGGCCCATGCCACGGCATCGGCCGAGGTAAAAACTGCCCTGCCTTTGGCTCCGCCCGGCCCGGCAGGGAGCCCCTTTGCGATAGGGGAAACGCCCGCCTCCGCCTTGGGATCGATCATGGGCAAGAGCAGCTCCACGAGCTGATTGGGTGCCACGCGCATGATAGCCGTTTCGGCGTCGATCAGGCCTTCCTTGTACATATCGGCGGCCATGCGCACCGCGGCGACGCCGTTGCGCTTGCCGACGCGGCACTGCAACATGAAGAGCTTTCCTCTTTCCACCGTAAACTCGATGTCCTGCATGTCTTTATAGTGCTTTTCGAGCCTTTGCTGATATTCGAACAGCTGCTTATAAATTTTGGGCATCACCGTTTCCAGCGTAGGCAGGTATTTGCTCTGGGCGTTCTTGGAGTACTTGTTGATCGGCGCAGGGGTGCGGATGCCCGCTACCACATCTTCACCCTGAGCATTAATAAGATATTCGCCGTAGAAATTGTTTTCGCCGCTGCCCGGGTCGCGCGTGAAAGCGACGCCGGTCGCCGAACCGTCGCCCATATTGCCGAAGACCATAGACTGTACATTGACCGCGGTCCCCCAGTCGTCGGGGATTTTCTCGATACGGCGGTACTCGCCCGCCCGCTTGCCGTTCCAGCTCATGAAAACCGCTCCTATGCCACCCCAGAACTGGTCCTGCGGATCATCGGGGAAGGGCTTCCCAAACTTGGCTTTGACTGTCCTCTTGAATTCAGCCACCAGGGCTTTGAGGTCGTCGGCGGTCAGATCGGTATCGTTCTTGTAACCTTTATGTTTTTTAACCTCTTCCAGGCGTTCGTCGAGCAGTTTGCGGATTCCCTTGCCGCCTTTCGGTTCGATACCTTCAGCCTTTTCCATCACCACGTCCGCATACATCATTATCAGTCGCCGGTATGCATCGTAAGCAAAGCGCACATCCTTCGTCTGTGCAATCAGGCCTTTGATCGTTGTGTCATTAAGTCCAACGTTGAGCACTGTATCCATCATGCCGGGCATGGACCGCCGCGCCCCCGAACGCACGGAGACGAGTAAAGGATTTTTCGGATCCCCGAATTTTTTGCCGCTCAGCTTCTCCACATGCGCCAGCGCTCTGCTGACCTCGGCCATTAGCTCTTTGGGATAGCTTCGCTTATGTGCGTAGTAATATGTGCAGACCTCAGTCGTTATCGTGAATCCCGGCGGCACCGGCAGACGCAGATCGGGGTGCCCTGCCATTTCGGCAAGGTTGGCTCCTTTGCCGCCGAGGAGGTTTTTCATCTCTTCGTTCCCGTCCGCCTTCCCACCACCAAATGCATAGACATATTTTGACATCGCTACCCTCCATTTGGCGAAATCAACCATTGAAAAAGAGGTGCAGGACTCTTCCTGCCGGGGGTCTGGGGGTGTCCCCTAATT
>CAZWOG010000086.1:0-4284 GCA_964635685.1 uncultured Dehalococcoidales bacterium
AATCGAGGTCAAGGACTTCCCAGCGATAGTGATCAACGACATGTACGGCGGCGACCTCTACGAGGAGGGGAAGGCCAAATATCGCAAGCAAATGTCCTGATGAATAGAGACAGCACCCCCAGAAACTTTCAATATAAAGGCCATTCTCCAAACTGCGTTTGCGAGGGCTGCTCCAGGAAGCGGATCAGAGAAACTGCGTCCGCCATCGATGCCTGGATGCAGTTCGAATACAAGAGAAAAGAAGAAAGAACCAGGCGCAGAGAGGCAAGGTTCAAGCGCAAGACGGAGCGATACAGTAAGGCCGATTGGGACAGTTAGGAAATCCATGAACAAGAGGCTTGGATTCCTCCTGCTGGGTAACTTTAGTGACAATTCTATCAGCTATTCAAAAGAAGTGCAGGAGAGTTCTCCTGCCGGGGGATATGGGGGTGTCCCCCATCTTTTTAAAAATCCCCCAAGAGTGGGGGATAACAGGGGGTTGATAAGGCTTAACCAAAGGCTTTACCAGAGACATTGACGTTGAGCCCTCCTACAAAGGGCTCAAATTGTTGTAAACTACTATCGGAAAAGAAATGGATTACACCAATAAAAATTTCGATCTGGAATGGGACGATGAAGGCGTAGTGCCGGAGATCGTCTTCCCCGATACCATGTTCATCTTCAAACGCATGGGGGAGGTAATACTTGAGATGGCGTCCCCGGTAAACGGAGAAAGGGTGCTCGACGTGGGCTGCGGGCGCGCTATTGATGCCCTGCAATTTGCCAAGAGCGGCGCCCTGGCTATCGGCCTCGATCCGTCAAGCAAGATGATGCTCGGCGCCAAGAGCTTCCTCAACGACAACAACGGCGATAATGTGGAGCTCGTGCGCGCCATCGGCGAGGCCATGCCGTTCAAGAATCGCTCGCTGGACAAGATAATATGCAAAGGCGCGCTGGACCACTTCGCTGATATGCCCAAGACCATGGCCGACATGGCTCAGACGCTCAAGCCAACCGGTTCGGCTATCATCGCCATCGCCAACTTCGACAGCCTGAGCTGCAAGATTGGCAGAAACTGGTTCCCGATTGTTAAGAAGCTCTACCGCAAGAAGGGCGACCGCCACCCCTGGCAGCCACCCGAGGACCACAACTACAAATTCGACTGCCCCACACTCAAGGCCACAGTGGCAAATGATTTCAAGATACAAAAAATAAAGGGCATGTCCCTGCTGTGGACCACCCCTTACTGGGGAAAGATACTCTCCCTCATGCCCAAGTGGATTTCAAACGGCATCCTCAAGACGCTGGATAAGATCGCCAGCCGCCTGCCGTCCCTGGCCGACGTCATCGTTATCAAGGTTACCCCGAAGAACTAGTCGACTACGGCCACACGCCCTGATAGCCATCAGCGTTATATTCGCTACAATTGGAACCGACGCAGGTAGAAAATACATATCCATACTCATCAATCGCCCAGAGATAATGATTCGTATCCAGACAGCCTTCGCAGCCGGCATCGCAGTTATCGTTATCGGATCCGTTGATGCTGGCAACACCTTCGGGCATTTCATTGAGAATCCCGCCTTCAGATGTCAACAGAGGGCAGATATCGACGAGTTGGTAATCATAGCCGCTGATATTTACAGTTCCGTTGATTGTTGGAAACACCCCCTCGTGTTCAGTAGCATACGCCATGACTGCATTCTGTAAACTATTATATGCGGAGTCATATGCTTGCTCATTCGGATCCGGCTGTTCCGAGGTTCTGGCTATTGTTACATATTCGCCATCCTGCGTAATGTCATAGTCTGATGGTATCTGAGATTCAAGCATGGCGATGAATTCTTGAGCTGCATCAGAATCCTTAAGCTTGTATAGCGATATCTCGGAAATATTGCCGGCATTCTTTGACTCCGCCATCCCGGCTGCCAGCATGTCGTAAGTTGCCCCGGCAGAATTCTCATCTACCACAATCATCACTGCCAATACATAGCCACCGGGCAACCTGCCGATAATGTCCCTCGCATCCTTATTGTTATATAATGAAGTTCCTTCTCCCTTATTGACATCGATACACAGCTGTATATCCTCACTGCTGCCGACAAAGACGACATTATTTATCACTGCAGTACTGGATGCATATTGATCCGTCCATACAGTGATCCCTTCGTATTCAAACGATTCGACGCTGTCCTGCTCGATCATCGACGTCATTTGATCGAAATCAAAATCACCTTGATACAACATCACGTTATTATCACTGCCCGCCAGACCTAAACCAGTTATCTTACTGGCATTTTCACCGTAAATATCTGACCCGATCAATTGTTGTTGTATCAAGTTCCAGGTTGATACCAAGCTATCGTCAGTCTGCAGCGTCTGCACGTCAATGAAGGTTAATCCACCCAAATCTTTCGGCAACATCTTCACCATGCTTATAAAGCTGCCTTTATCAGAACCAGAAGAACAGCCAATAACACTTACAATCGACACCAACACCAAGATCACAGCCAGAACCCGAACAACGGTTTTCATACTTGCATCTCCTACGATTTATTCAGCGAGAAACTTCGCATAACGATACTTCGAACACTACTAATTCACTTGTGCCTTCGAAAATAGAGCGGGTAGGGCCAGAAGAAACGGAAGACCAGCGTCACTATAGTCTTCAGGCCGTAATATATCAGGCTGAACAGATGAATTATACCTTCGATAATCTTGAAAAAGGAAAAAATACACCATCTCAATATTCTTACAGGGAATGAATAATCCTTTTCGCGGGGTTTAGGTTCTGCAGCCCCCTCTTTATTTACTGTTGTTCCTTTCGCTTCCGCCATTAATATCATCTCAGTAACCAGTTCAATCATTATACAAATCAGTTATCAAAAAGCCTCGCTATTTGAGGCTTATCATATCACCCTGTTGAGTTCAGTGTCTATCGTTTCTGCACCGCGATAACGTCCTCATATACTTTGACGCATCTGCGGGCGCACTGCTCCCAGGTGAAATGCTCCTCGATGCGTTTCCTGCCGCCGTCTGCCAGCTTCTTCCGCAGATCGCTATCGCCCAGCAGGCGCTTGATGGCATCGGCCAGGGCGCGCGGGTCCTCAGGTGGAACGAGCACCCCGCTCTCGCCGTCGCTGCCGACGACCTCGGGCAGGGCTCCGGCACTGGTGGTGATCACAGGCACGCTGCAGGACATGGCCTCAGCGGCGGGCAGACCGAATCCCTCATAAACGGATGCGGTCACGGCGATATCCGATGATGTATAGTGATGAACCAGCCGATCGTTGCTCACCCTGCCGGTGAACGTTACCATATCCTCGATGCCGAACTTTTTTATCAGATCAGGGGCGTAAGTCTCGTTGAGCTCCACCTCATCGACCACGGTCAGCTTGACCTTGACGCCCTCGCCCTTCAATATCTGCAGGGCTTTAAGCAGGAACAGGATACCTTTCTTGCGGTCGCTGGTGCGGCCGACTACGATGAGACGCCCGTGGCCATCCCCGCTCACCAGGCGATGCCTGTTGCCGCTGCGGAATATCTGCGTATCCACGCCGCAGTATGCGATGTGCAGCTTATCATCAGCTATGCGGAACTCACGGCGGATCTCCGCAGCAGAACTCTCAGAATCGGTGATGACGGCGTCCAGCCGCCGCGAGACGATCCCCTGCATGAACGGCGGATACAGGATGAGCTGGCGGAACCTTTGCCACGCGCTGGTTGTCTGGGCCAGCTCGGCGCGGGTATCTATAGGCAACGGGTGGTGTATGGTTGCTACAACAGGGATGCCCAGCGTCTTCATCCAAAGGAGCCCGTACGCCAGGCACTGGTTATCGTGGATAACATCGTAGCGATGCCCGTTCAAGGCTAACTCGCGTATCATGAAATAGGCCTTGAGACTGAAGGTGAATATCTCGGGGAACATGCCGAGCTTCGTCCCGCCGAATTCGAACAGATTGAACGGGGTCAGCATATCGTACGGGTGATTGAATTCCAGTATCGACCGCCCGTCATGGCGCCGGTCGTAGAGGTTCAGGCTGTCGAGCTTGTGCGCACGAACCCCTTCCGGGATATCGCAGTATGGGGGACCGATTATGATATCGACTTCGTGACCCAGCCGGTGCAGCTCGCGAGCTAAATAATAGAGGTAAATGCCCTGCCCGCCGCAGTATTTGTTACCTCGATAGCAGAGAAGGCATATTTTCAAATGAGTCCTACTCCTTAGGCTTAACAGTGTAAACGACAATGCTCTTGGGATGGATGAAGTTAAAAATGCGCTCGACCTTCGGCACGAATTTGGAC